>JBFHTA010000046.1:0-17828 GCA_041590855.1 Pseudomonadales bacterium | reverse complement strand
TAACTTAGCCACGTGGTCAAAAAAAGTATTGAGATAGGTTAAGCCCGCGCTTTTTATGTTTAATTAATAATGTTCTGATGAGTACAATAGACTTTTAAATGCTGAATTTATGAGGCATGAAATGAGAGCTGACGAAATAAAAAAAGAGATCAACAAATTGTCTCTGGCGGATAAGTTGATGCTTATAGAGGATGTTTGGGATGAGATTGTGAAGTCTAATTCAGACATTCCTCTGCCCGACTGGCAAAAGCAAGAGTTGGACAAACGACTTGATGACTACAAATCGGGGGAAGTTAAAACCACTCCCCAACATGAAGTACACGAGGCGCTAAGGAATAAGTATAAGTGAACCTGCTCTATACTGAACAAGCCATTGCCGATTTAGATCGAGCGGTAGCCTGGTATGAAAAACAACGTAAAGGACTGGGGCTTGAATTTTTAGTATCGGTTGAAAAAGTAGCAAGTAACATATCAGACTCTCCTTTTCTTTATCCGGTTAAGCACAGAGGATTAAGGTCCGCTTTAGTAAGCAGATTTCCGTTCACAGTTTTCTACGACGTGAATAAATCACAAGTTGTCATTCATGCCTTATTTGACAACCGACAAGACCCACAACGTTTACCTTGAACCTCTGCTCAGCCTAATCAAATAAACAATAGACCTTGTTCAGAGATACCCTAGAAATTAATGACATAGGTTAAGTTTTGAAGAGTTCCCCATGCTTTCTAAGGACAAGCACAATATACTGCAGGGCAAAGGGAATTAACTGACAGGTGGGATGGTATGGCCACTAAATACCTCAAATATTTCTTCGAACCGCGTTCTGTCGCCGTGATTGGTGCATCAGATAAAGAAGGGAAGATGGGGCAGATCGTGCTTAAAAACTTGCTGGAAAGTGATTACAGCGGGCCGGTCTATGCGGTGAATAAGCACAAGAAGGGTGATATTCAGGGTGTGCCTACGTATAAGCGGATTAAGTCACTGCCTGAAAAGCTTGATTTGGCTGTTGTCTGTACGCCACCGGAAACCCTGTTACTGATTATGCAGCAACTGGTCTGGAAGGGCGTTCGTGCTGTGTTGCTTCTTACCGGTGGTTTATCCCGTAAGCATTCCTGGATCGATAACAACCTGAATCAGGCGGTATTGAGGTTGGCGAAGGTCAACAACGTCCGTGTGATTGGGCCGAATACTCTGGGCCTGATGTCATCAGTAAACCCGATCAATATCAGTTATGGTCACTTGCCGATTCACAAAGGCAATGTTGCGTATGTCGGACAATCTGGGACAGTCGCGAGTAGCGTGTTGGATTGGGGGCATGCGCATGGCTTTGGTTTCTCGCACTTCATTAATCTGGATGATCGGGGAGATGTGGATCTTGCCGATATTGTGGATTACCTTTCGTTGCATCGCTCTGTTCGGGTCATTCTTCTTCATGTCGAGCACATTAAGCGTCCGGAAAAATTTATTGCAGCTATTGGGGCTGCGGCTAAAGCCAAGTTAGTGGTTGCTGTGCGTACCGGGGACAGTGCCTCTGTGATTGGGGATGGCTATCCGGTTGCCAAGGGCATTCAGGATTCCGGCCGTATTTATAAACAGATGTTTCGCCGTCTGGGGGTGATGCAATTACGTTCGCCTCTGGATTTGATGGAAAGCTTACCGATTCTTGAACAGCAACGTCGTTTCAAAGGCAACCGACTGGCCATTTTGTCGAACAGCATTGGTATGGCGATGGTGGCGACGGATCGCTTGTACGATCACTCTCGTACAGAATTAGTCACCCTGACGGACAATACCATTGAGAAGCTCAATAAAGTGCTTCCGAAATACTGGTCGAAACGCAGTCCGGTGGATTTGGAAGTGGGCGCTTCAGTGAAAACTTACACCAAGGCGGCGGAGATTCTGTCTCAAGATCCAAATGTGGATAACCTACTGATTCTTCATGTACCGAGTGCTCACGCACACTCCTATGACATTGCCGAGGCACTGATCCAGCATAAAGATAAGTTACGTGCGCCTATCATGACCTGCTGGGTTGGCGAGGGCAGTCTGGCTAAGGCTCGAGCCTTATTTGACCAGCATGGCATTCCTTCGTTCAATAGTCCGGAAGTTGCAGCCCAGGCCTTCCGTCAGGCAGTCAATTACCATTATTCGTTGTCCATTCTTCGCGAAACACCTCTGAGGTTGTCATTGGAAGGTGTGGATAATGCGACGTTAACAGCCCTTGATCGGTATGTGAAAGGTGACGAATTGGCCCCGGACACTTTAGTGGCCTTGTTAAGTCAGTACGGTTTAAAAGTAGTGGATACAGTGTTTGATGATGAGCCGAATTCCCTGATTCAAAAGGTTGAGGAGTTAGGCTATCCGGTGAACTTAACCATCATCAATCATCGTCGTTTAACGCCTTTTTCCTATCGGGATGATCCGCTGAAATGGCGAGGGTGTCAGCGTAATATTGTTGACTCCAACGAGTTAGCAATGGCGGCTGAGACTCTGGTTAAGCGGTATAAAAAGCAGGACCCGGACAACCGTTTAATCTGTTACAGCGCCCAGAAAGTACTAAAACCGACTTTTGGCTTGCAATTCAATATGGGTATTACCCGCGATGATACCTTTGGCCCGATCATTTTCTTTGGGGCGGGTGGTTCAACGGTGAATATTCGCTCAGATCGGCAGGTCGCTTTCCCGCCATTGAATATGACACTGGCCAGTGACCTGATTCGTCGCTCTTATGTCTCGCATCTATTAAGCGACTTTGGGGAGATTGGTGAATTACAGAAAAAGATTCTGGCGAAAACCTTGGTGACTCTATCCCAATTGGTGATGGATCAACCGAAACTGGAACTGTTAGAAGTTTCGGCGCAGTTTGAACAAAAAGATCAGCTGGTGATTTATGATGCATCCGGCACGGTTGGCTATCCGAGTAAACCGTTATTTCATGGCTATCCGGAAGAGCTGACGTCCAGCTATCGCTTAAAGCGCAGCAAGAAACAAGTTACGCTACGACCGATCATGGCGGAAGATGCGCACGCTATTATTGAATTCCAGGAGAGTATTTCACCGGAAGCCAATCGCTTCCGCTTCTTCCATCGACAAGCGCGCTTTTCAGCCACAGAAATTGCCCGACTAACCCAAATCGATTACGACCGGGAAATGGCTTTTGTTGCAACGTATAAAAAACCCATAACACGTGAAGACCTGATCATAGGTGAAGTGCGTACCTGGACTGATCCGGACAACGTATCGGCGGAGTTCGCTGTAATGGTGCAAGATCAACAAACTGGCGAAGGGCTCGGCGTCGCGCTCATGCAGAAGATGATTGCTTACTGCAAGAAAAGAGGCACTCTGTCCATGGTAGGGACTGTATTGCCGGATAATCGGGGCATGTTGAAGCTGGCAGAAAAGCTGGGCTTTGAATCCCGTTACAACTCGGAAGAGCAAGTGACTGAGCTCTTCTTGCAATTGAATCGTCCGAGAGAAAGCTGGCAGAAAGTGCGTTTAGCGGCGTTGGCTGGTAAAGAATCGGATAAAAAAAGCCCCAGATCTTGATCGGGGCTTTTTTATTCTGGCTGAGCTGACATCGAATTGTCAGTGAACTTCAATTCGACGAATCTGAAGGAAGATGCTTAGCCTTTGAAAGCGTCGGTTAGATTGTCGATGTACTTATCGATCAAGCCTTCAAATTCCATCTTTACCACAGGCGACACCATAGCACGGGTAAGTTTAGGTAAAGGCAGCGTTAGTGTGGCTTTGGTTTCGAACTCGATGTCTGTACCACCATTCGCAGCTTCGGTGATCTTCCAGGTACCTGATACTTGCGCGTTACCATCTTTGGTTTTAGCAGGCTTCCACGAAATATCACGGGTAGTCGCATCAGATTGGTACTCACACGCATACACAGTTTGAATCGACGCTGAACCAGCGCCCACTTTTTCCATTTCCCAACGGTACTGATTGTCGGATTCTTTCACCAGGTTCTCTAGTTTTGGAAAGTGGCTGGTGGATTCAGGCACATCTGCCAATACCTTAAATACCTGATCTGCATCGGCGGCGACAGAGAAAGATTTGTTGATTTCAATGGTAACGTCAAAAGCCATTGTAGTTCCTTAACGATTTATACATCCGAGTGAAATTGTAAGGACATGGATCTAAAAATTTGAAAGCACATCCCTTTATTATTGACGAAGCATTGTAGAAGTTGGCGACCAAAGAAGAAAGTAGTGAATACGTCATGCTGTGCAGGAGATTGACGTGGTTCGCTATTGTTTTCTTCTTTGTCTTAAATTTAAACGTAAGTGCTAACTTACTCTTCCCTAAAATTCGCAGTCACACTATCAATCACATCCAGCAGTTCATTGACGATCAGTGCCATAGAGCCGGTAAACTGGCTGACGGCATCAGCTTCGCCCAGTTCGTCGTGGATTTCTTCCTGGTAGGTGTCGGAGAATTTAATACGTTTGATGATCAGCTGATCATCAATCACCAGCTCTAATTTATCTTTCCAGTTAAGCGCTAGACGCGTCACAGACATGCCGTTGTTGAGGTAGTTCAGGGCGTGCTCGTCGGCTACGTCCATACCTGTCAATCGTACTGATCCGCCGTCTTCGTCATCGCTTTTCAGTTGGGCTTCAAACCCTAGTTCCATGTGTTGTGGTAACGGGTGATTGCCGTTCAACCAGGCAGACATCACAGTGGCCGGAGACATTTCGGTTTGCAATGGTACAACTGGCATAGTGCCCAGAGCTTTACGTAACGTTGAGGCAACTTCTTCGGCTTTTGAGGAGCTGCCCGCGTTCACCAACATCATGTTTTTTTCAGGCACGATCACCGCCAGGGTGTCTTGCGTACGAGAAAGCGCATTAGGCAGCAGCAAAGTAGTGATGTCTTCTTTCAGTTGGGCTTTTTCTTTGCGGCGAACCGGGCGACCGTGTTCTGCTTCGATTTCTGCGATTTTTTCTTCAAGGCGCTCGTTGATGGCAGATGGTGGAATCACTTTTTCCTGATGGCGCAAGTTAATGATCCAAATACCCATCAGTTCATGAACGAGCATATCCGGGGCTTGTTTGACCGGCGATGCCCAACCGTTGCGTTTTCTTTCCTGTTGACCGCAAGGTTTGAAGGTAAATTCTTTTAATTTTTTTTCTAGCTCGTCCGCTGTGATGTCTAGAGGGCGAGTAATCTGATAACTAAAGCATTGTTTAAACATAGGTATTCTTTAATCGAGGCTGTGGATAACTAATAACGTTCGTTTAAAAATCATTTTCCAGTTGATTCAGTCGCAACCAGCTTTCCTGTAATAATCGAACCAGCTCGTCGGACTTATCCTGAGACATTAGCAATAAGTCCGAACATTCACGCAATTGGTCATCAAATTCTTCGGGAATGCGATCCGGGAAGAGCTCATAAATACTGGCGATTTCAAAGCTAAGCTCTTCGTTAAACTCGGACGCCAGTTTCTCTAACCAAATTTCTGTGATGGCCGTGTTCATGCAGTAAACAGTTTCGCCCTGCAAGTCGTTGTTCATTTCACGCAGTACTTCCCAGGCGGGATGGCCCATCTGACTCAGTTGGTATTCTTCCAGGTTCAAGTCGGTCAAACGTGCATCTTCATCTTCCCAGCTTTCTTCAGGCGTGATGATAACGTCCTTAATGTCATTGCTGTCTAACGACCATGCAGCGATGACAGGATAACTTTGATCACTGTAGCTGCTGCCTTCTATAGAAATAAAACGAGGTAAGGAGTCGGTCATCGGATTACCTTGTGAGATGTTAAATGAAACGGAAAGCGAGAAAGTTTAGCAAAGCTGGTTGTAAGACGGCTATGTAATTTTGTCCTTAAATTTTATTTTCTCTTTCTGACTTTCGGGAGGTTTTGAATCAGAGTAGGGGCTACATATTGTTACTGTTTGAAAATTGATCAATTTCGAGGTCTTGCTAAACTATCGCGCTTCTGATTTTAGTCTGATTAAAGACGTGCCATCTAAACCAGCCTTTAGCCGCATAGCGTTTAGATGTATGTCTTTTGATCGTACAGAGATGTCAATGTTGGAGTTCGTTTGAAAGATAGCAGTTTGGAATTTAATAGTAAGAAACCTAATCAGCGTGGATTTACTTTGATCGAATTGGTTATGGTTATTGTCATTTTAGGCGTGCTTTCTGCGTTTGCGCTTCCCCGGTTTGCTAATCTATCGTCTGATGCCAAAGTTGCTACGCTGGAACACATTAAAGGGGCCATGCGCTCGACCATCAGCATTATTCGCAGTAAGGCTTATGTACAAGGGCTTACGGTTGCGGATTCTAACCCTGGTGGTGGGCAAGCGGATTATATTGTGGAAACCGAGGCCGGTAGCTCTGAAGTAGATTGGCGTAACCTTTGTCCGGAAAGCAGGGCGGAAATGGGAGATGCCCTGAACATGCGTGATCATATTGATTTTACTGATGGTTCTGGTCTGACGTCTGCCGTTGACAATCAATTTACCCGTATTGGGTATGTGCTTGGGGCAACGACGGGGTCGAAAAGTGGTTGCTATGTGTTGTACGACTCTTTTGGTGACCCAGAGTGTACGGTGGAAGTGATTATTGATCAGTGTTAGTGGAGGGCTCCTAGGGGAATCATACGTAATGAAAAGAACGTCCTTGTTCTCTATGGCAACCGGGTGATGATGGAAGAGCAGAGATCATTATCGCTAGGATGCTGCGTCGTTGCTCAGTAAGTCTGTTTCTACTGGCCACTGTTCTTGTATTGCCAGTATCTCTTCTATGTGATCTAAAAACAGCGGTACGATTCTGGGGTCGAAGTGCTCTCCGGATTCGCTGACAATCAGGTTCAACGCTTTATCGACAGACCACGCAGGACGGTGTGGGCGACTTGTGGTCAATGCATCAAAGACGTTAGCTAAGGCAACAATACGACCTTCCAGTGGTATGTCTTTGCCTTTCAGGCCTTTCGGGTAACCGGTGCCATTCCACTTTTCGTGATGAGTCAGTGCAATGACGGCAGCGAGTTGCAATACGGGGGATTCTTGTTGGCTTAGAATCTGATAACCCGTGGTTGGATAGCGTTTGATGAAACGCCAGTCTTTGTCACTCAGGTTTGACTGTTTAAGCAACACCTGATCGGGTACTGAGACCTTTCCTATGTCGTGCAATGGTGCAGCAACACTGAGTAATTCACACTCTTCCTCAGATAGTCCGACGGCTTTCCCTATGATCGATACGTAGTGACTGAGGCGTTTTGCATGGTTTCCGGATTTATCTTCCTTGTATTGCAATGCATGACAGAGGCAATGAACCAGCTCTTTGGAAGGACGATTCAGATCACTTTTGCGCGTTTTGCTTAGTAAGGCATCGGTGTGTTTGATTAATTGTGAGGGATCAACGGGTTTACTGATGAAATCAATGTTGTCTTCGTTAGAGGTAACAACCTGATGAGCTTCCTCTGGCATGGAGGTGATGAAAATGATAGGAATGTGTGTGGTATCTTTTCTCAGACGCAGGGCTTCTAATACGTCATAACCCGACATGCCGGGCATGATTACGTCCATTAAAATCAGATCCGGTAGTTGATTATTAATCAGTTCAATGGCTTGTTCACCTGACTTGGCAAACAGGGTTTGGTATGTCCCACTGAGAATGCCACGTAACACTTGAATGTTGGCGGGCTCATCGTCAACGATCAGTATTCGTGGTTGTTGCTTCTTCGTGATCGATAGCGATTCATTGAGCTGTTCGTGGGGGTATGTGTTCATAGTGTACTCCATCAGTTAATCGCGCATGGATACTTGCGTCAGCCATTGTTTACCTGTTTTTTGGCATCTGGTTTCTTGTATTTAGATTTGTGTCATACATTGCTTGCGTCATACATTTATTCCGTCATCTGGTCATAGGGTCTTCTAGCGATTCACGGGTTAACAGCGCCTTAAGTGCGTTGAGTTGTGCCAGTGCAGTGTCGTATTCAAGGTCATACAGGGCTTCGGATATAGCACTTAATTTGGGATGGCAGTCGTCACCAAGCTGTTGGCGTAATGCCTGAAAAAGATCTGACGCAGCCATGTTTTTTTCTCGTAAAGCGCTATCCAGTGCGCTAATTAACGCTTCAGTATCTAACCCTTTTGTATCTTCAGCTGGATAGGTAAATGACTTGCTGGTCGGCGGAGCATCGGGTTGAACTGTAGTTTCAATCTTTGGTAATTCCTGGTTCAGAATATTCACTGCGCCAGTCAAAGCACGTAAAAGCGGATGAACTTGTTGTAATACGGTATGGCCTTGTTTTTCTTCAGTTTGTGCTTTTAGATCAGTTTGCGCAGATTCGGACGCCTTAAGATCGTCGTGCTCTGTAGATTCGATACCGATATGATCTGATAGGGCGTCATCTAATTTGGTTAACAGCTGATGGATGACATCGGCGGTCAGGTTACCACTGATGCCTTTCACCCCATGGACCAAACTATGGGCTTCTTCATAACCTCTGGCATTGAGTAATTCAGGGAGTGTCGACAACAGTTGTTGTGTTTGTTTGCTCAGATCTTTGAGTAAATGAATGAGTAATGCCCCGTCCTGATTGAGTTTGCGTAAAGCGATTTCCAGGTCGATGCTTTTGAATGGGTGACTGTCTGTGATCTGGGTTTCTTTTTCTATGTCTTGTAAAGGAATGTCGCGTCCTGTCAATGCGCAGATAACCGATATCAGTTGGTGTGGGTCAATTGGTTTGGCTATGTAATCATTCATGCCTGCTTCCAGGCATCGATCCTGATCTTGTTGAGAGGCATTGGCGGTCATTGCAACGATAGGTAATTCTTGCCACTGCTCTTGCTGGCGTATTTCGCGTGTTGTGGTTAGGCCATCTTTTACTGGCATCTGCATGTCCATCAAAACAAGATCAAAATGTTCAGGCGCCTCATGAAGACGCTGTAATGCCAGGTTACCGTTGTCTGCAAGTGTCACAGAGGCTCCGGCTCGGCTCAGTATGGCTTTGGCTACCAGCTGATTGGCTTCAAAATCTTCCACCAGTAACAGTTCCAGGCCTTGCAGTAAGTCTGACGGGTACTTGATGTTGGCAGTGGTTGCAGTTGAGTGTCTGGTATTGATCCACTTGGCCAGTTCATTAAACAGTGAGGATGGCGTAATTGGGTGGGTAAGTTGGGCATTACACACTTGTGCACTTAAGGCTGAACTGGAGTACTCGTGTTCGTAGGCGGTGTCCATTAATAAAATGGGGGTGTCCAGATGCAAAACATCCCTCAGGTGTTTGGCGGTGGATAGACCATCGATGCCCGGGAGATCTGAAGCAATTAATATAACGTCTGTTGATTGCTGGTTGGTGGTCTTTAAATGATGAATGGCTTGTTCGCCGGAGTGTGCGATATTGATAGAACAACCGAATGGCGTAAGCATTTCTTTCAACGCTTCAATCGCCATGTTGCAGCTCTCAACAATAAGTATTGATGCGTGTTTAAAGGCTTGAAAGTAATCGGGTTCGTGCAGTACTGAAGTATTGATGTCTAACGGCAGCGTGACAGAAAAGGTGGTTCCCTGATCGACTGTACTGTCTACCGAAATGTGGCCGTGCATAAGCTCTACAAGCTGATGGACGATAGAAAGCCCAAGGCCTGTACCACCGAATTTACGTGTGGTGGAGCTGTCTGCTTGAATAAACGGAGTAAATAATTGGTTCAGAGCGTGCTGATTCATACCAATGCCAGTATCCGTAACAGTGAAGCTAAAGTCCGCACGATTATCCTCAAGCTTGGTGCAGTGAATGGTTAACTTCACGAAGCCTTTCAACGTGAACTTGATCGCGTTACTGATCAGATTGATCAATACTTGCTTGAGTCTCAAACTGTCGCCGGTCAGGTGTCTTGGCACTTCCGGATCTATGTGAATGAAGAAACCGATGTCTTTTTTCTTGGTTAGGTTTTGACTAATGCTGGCAATGTTGTCGAGTACATCGTCCAGGTCGAAAGGTGCGCTCTCAATGTGGAGTTTTCCAGCTTCGATTTTAGAGTAGTCAAGGATGTCATTGATGATGGTTAGTAAGAGTTTGGACGCTTGATCTATTTGCAATAAAAGCTCTTTTTGTTGTTTTGGTGGATCTTCCTGCAGCAATAAATAAATCATGCCAATGATGGCGTTCATCGGCGTACGTATCTCATGACTCATATTGGCAAGAAACTGGCTTTTGTATTGATTCGCCTGCATCAGTTCCTGAGTGCGCTCTTCAACTGTCTTTTCAAGATGTAATCTATGGTTTTCCAGTTCGCGCTCCAGTTCTCGCTTTTCGGTAATATCGCTTACGTTTAATAACAAAAGGGTTTCATTGTCGTTTTCAAAAAGAGATACACATACATCCGCGAGAAATTCGTGGCCACTTTTTTTGATTGCAGTTAAATCTTGGGAAGAAGATACAAAGGCAGGTGAGTGTCCTTGCGGGGCGTGTTCTTCAGTTGATCGCGATGATTTTGAATTTTGTATCTGGAATAACAAAGAAACAATTTCAGGCATCAGTGACTGAATCGGACGATGAATAAGTTCTTCCAGCGGGTACTCAAACAGCTCTTCCGCTTTTGAATTAGCGCGTTGGACGACGGCTTGCTGATTGATCACCAGCATCCCCTGAGGGGCGGCATCAAAGGTTTTGAGTAATTCTTGCGTCAGGTTATTAAAGGTGTCGGCAAGCACGCGAGTTTCCAGATCGCTGGCTGGTACATTGGCTTCCAGTTCGCGTTCACCTTGTTTGATTCGTTGCGCCACTTCGGTCAGGGTTTCTATCGGACGACTGACCGAACGAGAGAGTATATAAGCCGCCGTTAGCGCCAATATCAGGAAGCCTGCAGCAACTTGAAATAGGGTGTATTTTAGCGATGTATAAGGTGCGTAGGCTTCAGCCAGATCAATTTTAGTGACTAATCCCCAATCCACGCCAGGCACAAACTCTGACATTGCAAGCACGGTTTCTCCCCGATAGTCCTGCACCCCCGGATGAAATCCTGAGTATCGATTAATAGCTTGAATAATAGGGCTTTTGTGAGAGGCCGGAACAATGTGTTGAAGGGCAGAATTCGGGGCAAATCTAAGTGGCACAAGAAAGCGAGCGTCGCCATTCGGGAGGCGTTCTGCAATCAGGGTTTCGCCAGTAGATCCCAATCCTGTGTAGTCATTGGTAATCGCAGTGAGTTGTTCTGCGTTAACTTTGGCATGAATGTGGCCGATGGCTTCTTCTTTCAGTAATAAGGTAGTGAACAGGTTTAGGAAGAGTTGTTGCTCTGGTCCTTGGGTAATTTGGTATTGAATGAATGACTTGGCATTGTTTTCGGCAGATATGGAGTCTGGGCGATAGGCGGTAAGTGGTTTTAAATCGTTGTTGGTAGAGGCAATAACCCTGTGTTCAAGATCGGTGATGGTCAGACTTGCAAAAAACGGAACGGATTCTTTGGCATCTTTAAGAATGCGCAATATTTTATCCAGGTGCCTGGGTGCTTGGGTTTCCTGATACTGTTTAAGGGAAAGTCTCATTTGAGTGCGGCTTGCAACCAACTTTAATCGCTCTTCATTGGTATCTACAAAGGCTCGGATTCGTTGACTTTGGCTGTGGGCTGCCAAGGTAAGGCGATAGAAAAAGTCGTTATCAAGGGTGTGTTTAAAACTGTACATGGCAATGCCTCCCACGGAGGCAAAGGCAATAATTGCCATTAAAAGCAACAATAGAGTAATTTTCAGACGGATTGATATCGGGGTACTGCCAGTCATTGCTGGGTTTTGAGTAGACACATGCAACCCCCGATGTATTGAGGTTTGAAAACGGTCGCCCAAGCCTGAATTGTTTGGTTTTTAGGGGCTATCTAGCAGTATTGTAACGGGGGGGAATGCCGTCAAGGTAAGTGGTAAAAGAGTAGGTGCGTTATCCAAACCCTTTGATATGCTACATTGCTGGGGCTTGGTGTGAGCTTACTCGTTCGAATAATTGATTAGAATGGTACGCATTGTTCCCAAGGTTCGATGGCTCAGAGTGATGGTGTGGATTCGGATAAGTCGTGTTTCTCATCGGAAAACGATACCTATGCATTGGGGGCGTTAAGGTGGGTTATAAGTTGGGTTGGATTTCTGTTAGGAAATTACCTGAGTACATGTGTCGGTAACGTCTTACATGCTGGTGGATATATCTCGCTGTCATTGGTTTTTTTAAAGAAAAGCACTATGTTGGGTCGGATTGAAACCCCGTTCATACAATGGGTTGAGGAAGCGCTAGAGATTTCCTGCCCTACCAGTTAAAATTGCGCGTCTTTTTGTTTCGTCAGTAGCCCTCAGTTATGGAAGTATCTAAGTTTCATTTTGATTTGCCAAAAGAGCTCATTGCCAGTCAACCGCTGGAAAGCCGCAGTGCATCCCGATTGTTACAATTGAATGGTAAGTCGGGTGAGATTCACCATGGGCAGTTTACCGACATAGTAGATTTACTGAACCCGGAAGATTTGCTGATTTTTAACAACACACGAGTCATTCCAGCACGTCTGTTTGGCCAGAAAGCGTCGGGCGGGAAAATTGAAGTGCTGGTGGAACGCGTGTTGGATGATCGCAATGTGTTGGCTCATATGCGTTCTAACCGCTCTCCAAAACCGGGTGCCAGAATCCTGCTGGAAGATAAGCAGTGGATTGAAGTGACCGGCCGAGAAGGGGCGCTTTTCAAAATTCGCTTTGACGATCAGGGCCAAACCGTGTTTCAGGCACTGGAAGAGTTAGGTCATATGCCTTTGCCGCCCTATATGGAGCGGGAAGACCAATTGGAAGATCGCGAACGCTATCAAACAGTGTATGCCGAAAAACCAGGAGCCGTGGCGGCTCCGACAGCCGGATTGCATTTTGATGATCAACTATTAGCTCAGTTGCAAGAGAAGGGCGTTGAATTTGGTTACGTCACTTTGCATGTAGGGGCGGGGACCTTCCAGCCAGTGAAGGTGGATAACATTCATGACCACCAAATGCACTCCGAGTACATTGAAGTGGATCAGACGGTATGTGATCAAATTAAAGCGTGTAAGGCCAGAGGTGGTCGGGTGATTGCTGTGGGTACTACCAGTGTTCGCAGTCTGGAATCGGCCTGTTGGAAGAGTACCTTGCCAAACTCGGAGATCGCTCCGTATTTTGGCGAAACCGATATCTTTATTTATCCCGGTTACCAGTGGAACCTGGTGGATGCGATGGTGACTAATTTCCATTTGCCTGAATCCACCTTGATTATGCTGGTGTCGGCGTTTGCCGGTTACGATCACATCATGAAGGCCTACGATGAAGCGGTAAAACAAAAGTACCGCTTCTTTAGCTACGGTGATGCCATGTTTTTAACCCGTACAGGTGATTAATACGTAGCTGCTATAGAAAGGCAAACACACCTTGTTTTGGTCTATTGCCTTGTAATTTAAACTTTCATCGCCATTAACTGAATTCTGGTACCAAGTGTTCACGTCAGTGGCGTTCATCTCAATCGAAAATACCTGGAGTACATGTGTCTCGAAGCTGTTTTATGAATTTCTCTGTGAGCAAAACCCATGGTGATGCTCGTCGAGGTAAATTGGAGTTTCCTCGTGGAACCGTTGAAACCCCAGCATTTATGCCAGTAGGGACATACGGCACAGTTAAGGGCATGTTGCCTCGCGATATTGAAGAAATTGGCGCGCACATCATTCTGGGCAATACCTTTCATTTGATGCTTCGTCCGGGAACGGAAGTGGTGAAAGAGCACGGCACCTTGCATGACTTCATTCAGTGGGATAAGCCAATCCTGACCGACTCTGGTGGCTTTCAGGTGTTCAGCCTGGGTGATATGAGAAAAATCACCGAAGAGGGCGTGACCTTCAAGTCGCCAATTAATGGTAGCAAGGTGGAATTAACGCCGGAACGCTCAATGGAAGTACAGCGCGATTTAGGCTCCGACATTGTAATGATCTTCGACGAATGTACGCCGTATCCTGCTACTGAAGAGCAAGCCAAAGAATCTATGGAATTGTCTTTACGTTGGGCAAAGCGCAGTAAAGCGGCACACGGTGATAGTCCATCGGCGCTGTTTGGTATCGTTCAAGGCGGTATGTATGAACACTTGCGAGATGTATCTCTTGAAGGGCTTACTGAGATTGGTTTCGATGGTTATGCCATTGGCGGTCTGTCGGTGGGTGAACCTAAAGACGAAATGATGAAGGTTCTGTCGTACATCACCCCTAAAATGCCGGAAGACAAACCCCGTTATTTGATGGGGGTAGGTAAGCCGGAAGATTTGGTGGAAGGTGTGCGTCGTGGTGTGGATATGTTCGATTGTGTGATGCCGACCCGAAACGCTCGCAACGGTCATTTATTTACCACCGAAGGCGTGATCAAAATCCGAAACGCCAAACACCGTCACGACACCAGTACCTTGGACAGTGAGTGTGACTGTTATACCTGTACCAACTTTTCTCGTGCCTACCTGCATCACCTTGATAAGTGCCAGGAAATGCTGGGTGCACAGCTAAACACGATTCATAATTTAAGGTATTATCAGCGCCTTATGGCAGGCATCCGTGCTTCTCTTGAAGAGGGTACGTTTGATGAATTTGTACAAGAATTTTATGCGAAGCGCGGTATGGAAGTGCCTTCTTTGACGGAAACGTCCCAGGAAGTTACTGATACAAGCGAATCGTAAGCACGAATACATAGAAACAAAGTATACAGTTTTGATTTTTAACTTAATGATAGGAGTATCTTAGTGAGCTTTTTTATCTCTCAAGCAATGGCAGACGCTGGTGCAGCGGCTGCTCCTGCAGGTCCGAGCGCAGTTGGTCAATTGGTTATGTTGGGCGGTTTCGTCCTGATTTTTTACTTCTTGCTGTGGCGTCCACAATCCAAGCGTGCCAAAGAGCATCGTGAGTTGATCGGTAACCTTGGTAAAGGTGATGAAGTGGCAACCAGCGGTGGAATGCTTGGAAAGATTACCGCTGTGACTGACGACTACGTTGCGATGGAAATTTCAGACGGTACTGAAATTAAACTGCAAAAAGTTGCTGTTACTGCAGTGCTGCCAAAAGGCACCATTAAATCTGTTAAGTAATACGGTCTGATAAATCCCTCTGATGAGGGATTTATTGTTTTAACTGAAGTTACTTAATTGAAATGTAATATAAGAATAAAGCGGCTGATGAGAAGTAATTGAAATGCGTTTAGCGTATTTTCGGTTCTCCGGCTCAAAACGGCAGACTTCCAGGCTCTAAAAACATATCGAATCTAACGGTTCGATTTTCTGCTCTTAAAACCGGTAGTGAATTTACCTGGGTTTATTGATGCTGTTGATGTATTGCCGTTGATGTATTAAAGATGAGGGCGTTCGTGCTCTCATTCAGGACGAAAGTAAGGCACGAATATGCTTAATAAGTATCCCTTGTGGAAATATTTAGTGATTCTTGCGGCAGTGGTGATCAGTTGCATTTATGCAGCGCCCAACCTCTATCCGGAAGATCCTGCTGTTCAGATTTCTGAAACACGCAGCAGTGGTAGTTTGAGTGAAACCAAGCTGAAGGCCGTTCGAGAGGTTCTTGATCAGGCGGGCATCGAGATTCTTGCGGAAGAAAAAGGCGACAAGAGTGCGCTCTTTCGCTTTAAGTCGGGAGAAGATCAGCTGAATGCCAAGCCTTTGATTGAAGGCAAGCTGGGCCATGACTTCATCGTTGCATTAAACATGGCTCCAACAACGCCCGAGTGGTTAAGTTCACTGGGAGCTGGCCCAATGAAACTGGGCTTGGACTTACGTGGCGGTGTGCATTTCTTGTTGGAAGTGGACATGGAAAAGGCCATTTCTCAACGCATGGATGTGTACGTTGGGGAAATCAAACGCCTGTTGCGTGATGAAAAAATCCGTTACCGTCGTGTAGAACTGGTGAAAGAAAACGGGTTGGAAATTACCTTCCGTAAAGATGAGGATCGGGAAGCCGGCCGAAGCTTACTTCGTGGCGAATACAATGAATTCGAAGCGTCTGAAAAAGAAGACGATCAATACTTCTACCTGACTCTGAAATTAACACCTCAGAAAATCAAAGAAATCAAAGATTACGCCATTACCCAAAACTTGACGACCTTGCGTAATCGTGTGAATGAACTCGGTGTTGCAGAGCCTTTGGTTCAGCGCCAGGGCCAAGACCGTATCGTGGTTCAATTACCAGGCGTACAAGACACAGCTCAGGCTAAAAACATCCTTGGGCAAACAGCGAACTTGCAGTTCCGCTTGGAAGCCTTACCGGATGCGTCCATTGCTCAGCGTCAGGCGTTTAACTTCCGCGATAACCCGGACCGCCGCGCCAATATCGAAAAAGACATCATCCTGACGGGCGAAAGTGTTTCGACGGCCTCTCTGGGGTTTGATGAAAACGGTTTGCCACAAGTTAACATCACCCTGGATGCCAGCGGTGGTAAGTTAATGCACCGTGTAACGCGTAAGGCCGTAGGTCGACGCATGGCGGTGATCTTTGTGGAACACAAATCGCGTGTTATTAAGAAAGTCGTTAAAGGTGAGTTGGTTGAAGAGCGTCAGAAATTCTCTGAGCAAGGCATCATCAGCTTGGCGACCATTCAAAGCCCGTTGGGTAACAGCTTCCGTATTACCGGTTTAGACAGCCCTCAAGAAGCCTCGAACCTAGCATTGTTATTGCGTGCAGGTTCTCTTGCTGCACCTATTTACTTTGTTGAAGAACGTACCGTTGGTCCAAGTTTGGGTCAGGAAAATATCGACTTGGGTGTAACATCTGTTCAGATCGGCTTGGCGCTGGTATTGATCTGTATGCTGGTGTTCTACCGCGTATTTGGTGTGGTTGCGAACGTTGCTTTGGTCTTGAATTTGGTGATTTTGGTGGCGGTGATGTCGTTGATGTCTGCCACACTGACCTTGCCGGGGATTGCAGGTATCGTATTGACCGTAGGTATGGCCGTTGATGCCAATGTGCTGATCTTCTCGCGGATTCGTGAAGAGTTAAATAACGGGGTGCCCCCGCAATCGGCCATTCATGCCGGTTATGAGCGCGCGTTCGTGACGATTTTTGATGCCAACCTAACCACCTTGATCGTTGCTGTGATTCTGTTTGCTGTGGGTACTGGCCCTGTGAAAGGATTTGCTGTGACCTTGATGGTCGGGATTATTACCTCCATGTTTACTGCCATCATGGTAAGCCGAGGATTGATTAACTTGATTTATGGTGGTCGTAATGTTCAATCAATATCGATCGGAGGGGTTAAGTAATGGCACTGAGTGATTTGCAAATCGATTTTATGGGGAAGCGCAAGATTGCGACTTTCCTGTCCCTGATCTTGTTGGTTGTTTCCATCGGTTCGTTGGCCGTTAATGGTTTAAAGTTCGGGTTGGATTTTACCGGCGGAACCCTGATCGAGGTGGAATATGAAGGCAAGCCCCAGCTGGCAGAGATTCGTGCTCAGCTTGAAGATGCAGGCTACAAGAATGCGGTGGTTCAAAACTTCGGTAAGCCAAACGATATTTTAATTCGTATGCAAAGCGACAAGTCTGGTCTGGGCGATGAGGTGCTGAAAGCCTTACAAGCCAACACCGAGACAAAGATTGTCTTGCGCCGAACCGAATATGTTGGTCCTCAGGTGGGTGAAGAACTGCGTGAGCGCGGTGGCCTGGGTATGTTGATCGCCTTGTTGGTCGTGATGGCGTACGTTGCAGTTCGATTCCAATACAAGTTCTCAGTGGGTGCGGTATTGGCATTGGCGCACGACGTGATTCTGGTGTTGGGCTTCTTCTCTCTCTTCCAGTTCGATTTCGACCTGACCGTGCTGGGGGCTATCCTGGCGGTGATTGGTTA
>JBFHTA010000045.1:0-17927 GCA_041590855.1 Pseudomonadales bacterium | reverse complement strand
TTCTAAGTATGGCTGACCGTTACTGCGGCTCAAGCAACTGTTTTCCCTAGATTTTATAACTTTGTGTAAGCCAAAGCCTAAGTTAATGACCTCAGTTGACCATAGTCCGGAAAACACGGAAGGCATAAAAAAAGCAGGCAATGCCTGCTTTTTTCGTCAACAACCCCAGAACTATAACTGAAACACCTTAGAGTAATCCGACTTATCGAAACCGGACACTTTACGCTCGCCTACCACAAGATAAGGAATGCCTTCACCGCCGGCAGCTTCAAACATATCAATGTGATCGTCCGACTGATCCAGATCGAGTTCAGTAAAACGAATGTCGTTTTCGTTCAGAAATTGCTTGGCCTTTTGACAGTATCCGCACCACTCAGCTGAAAACAGAATGACATCGCTGTTTGCAGTGTTCAGGCTTGCCGGTTGAGCAGAATTAACAAGGGGGTCTTGCGCAAAACTGTTTGCAGAAAGAACAACGCTTGTAAGAGCCAACATTTTAAGAAAACGGTTATGATGTTTCATGTACTACAGACCCTGCCAAATTCAAGATAGGCAAACTGTACATTTTTTAACCAACAGAAACCTTAGTAGTTTTGTAACAACTGTAAATATTTGTTACAAGCAATAGGCATAAAAAAACCACTGGCTAGTGCTCAGCGGTCTTTTTAAGTGATAGCTTTTGTTTGAAAAGCTAGTCGTTACTGAATGCAATCCAGGTCACGCTTACGATCTGCTTTTTTAACGTACTTACAAGTCGCTGAAGCCTGATCTACCGTAGTAAAGCCAGATTGTTGTACAGATTGCGCGGCTCCTACAGTAGCAAAAGACGCCAATGCAACAGCCAATAGAGTTGAAGTGAAGGTTTTCATGATTGCCCCCTAACCTTAAAAGGTAGTTAGTGTGTAGTTGTAGTTAACCGTCACAAAGTTAGAGGAAATCGTTGATTAATAGTTCACCAGCCCTTAAGACCAATTGATTATAATTTAATCGCACAATAGTCTAGTGAAAAACTGAACTTATTGGCGTGACACCCGACTAACGCGCGACCGGGTGTCATTGATCACTGGTCAGCGATGCCTTAATTACTCGGCTTGGTTTTTACGCGCTCAACGGCATCCAACCACCCCTGATACAGGGAATCGCGTTGCTCATCATCCATTGACACATCAAAAGACCGCTCGCAGAACCAAAGATCACTGATTTGCTTGAGGGATTCAAAAATACCAACCTGCATACCGGCCAAATAGGCCACACCCAACGCGGTCGTTTCGGTAATCTCAGGTCGCTCGACACGAGCATCCAAAATGTCCGATAAGAATTGAACCAACCAGTTGTTCTTCACCATGCCGCCATCAACACGAAGTGTGGTGGGCTTGGCTGCGCCATCCGCTTCCATGGCTTTCATCAAATCTTTGGTTTGGTAACACACCGACTGCAATCCCGCTGCGACAATTTCTGCAATGCCGGTATCACGGGTTAATCCAAAGATAGCTCCCCGGGCGTTCGGGTCCCAATAGGGGGCTCCCAAACCGGTAAACGCAGGCACCAGATACGCTGCAGATTCATCGTTGGCCTTTTCAGCCAAGGCTTCAGTTTCACGGGCATGCTCAATCATCCGCAAACCATCTCGTAACCATTGCACTGCAGCCCCGGCAATAAAGATACTGCCCTCAATGGCATAGGTCACTTCACCATTCAAACGATAACCCACAGTCGTTAGCAGACGATTGTCTGATTTCACCGCATGATTGCCGGTATTCAAAATCAGGAAGCAACCTGTTCCGTAGGTGCTTTTTGCCATGCCCGGTTCAAAACAGGCCTGACCAAACAACGCTGCCTGTTGGTCGCCCGCCATCCCCGTAACGGGAATGCTACCACCAAATAAATTAGCGCTGGTATGACCGAAGTCAGCACTGCAGTCCATCACTTCCGGCAGCATGGAAGAAGGAATCTCAAACAACGACAACAGCTCATCATCCCAACTCTGGGAATGAATGTTGAACAACATGGTGCGAGACGCGTTGGTGGCATCCGTTTTATGAGATTCACCTTCGGTCAAACGCCATAATAAGAAGCTATCAATGGTGCCAAACAGCAAATCACCAGCTTCTGCTTTCTGTCGAGCACCTTCGACATTCTCAAGAATCCAACGGATTTTAGTGGCAGAGAAATACGGATCAATCAACAGCCCGGTTTTCTCCACAATACGGTCTTCATGACCTTGCTGACGAACGGATTCGCAATAATCAGCAGTACGGCGGTCTTGCCACACAATCGCGTTATAGACAGCTTCACCCGTGTTCTTGTCCCACACCACCGTTGTTTCGCGCTGATTGGTAATACCAATCGCAGCAATGTCTGATGCCGACAGACGGCCTTTTTTCAATGCGCCACGACAAACGCTCAATGTGGTTTGCCAAATCTCTTCCGGATTGTGTTCTACCCAGCCATCGTGTGGAAAAATCTGATTAAACTCTTGCTGATCACTCCACAACGGACGGCCCTTATGGTCAAACACAATCGCACGCGAACTGGTCGTGCCCTGATCAATGGCAAGGATATATTGAGACATGAGGGTTCCTTTCACTTATCTGAATACGGTCGTTATCTTATTATATGTAGCTGTAGTATATAGTCGCGATCGTCACGTACTGCCACTGTAAAGGGCTTACGTAACAAGATGACCTATATGACGCCTTAGCATTTTCGTTTGCGAACATAATACTTCATAATAACGAAAAAAACGCGCATTCACTCTCAGATTTCACACAGGAATGACTCAATGGGTAAGCAGGCAAGACATCAACTGATTCTGAAACTGGTCGCAGAACACGGCTACATCAGTAATGAAGAGCTTGCCAGCCGATGCCAGGTTACCCCGCAAACCATTCGAAGAGACCTCAATGAACTGGCAGACAACCAACAATTGTCCCGTCACCATGGCGGAGCGGGAACCAACACCAGCATTGCCAACGCGACCTATTCGCAACGCCGGGTAATGCAACACGAACAGAAAGCCCGGATCGCCCAACAAATAGCGCAACAGATACCCAACTTCTCATCGTTATTCATTAATATCGGCACTACCACCGAAGAAGTCGCCAAGGCGTTGCTTAACCATACCGGTTTGCAAGTAATTACTAACAACCTGAATGTCGCAAACATTCTGAGCAGTAAAGAAGACTTTGATGTATTAGTAGCCGGAGGGACCGTACGCAAAGACGGCGGCATCGTGGGTCAAGGCACTGAAGATTTCGTCAATCAATTTAAGGTCGACTATGGCATTGTAGGGATCAGCGGCATTGATGAAGACGGCTCTTTGTTAGATTACGATTACCGGGAAGTTCGGGTTTCACAAGCTATCATCAAGAACGCGCGACAAGTCTTCCTTGCTGCTGACCACACCAAATTTGGCCGGAACGCCAGTATTCGGCTAGGCAACATCATTGAAGCAGACCAGGTATTCACAGACCAACCCACGCCTGCTCATATCCAATCGTTACTGGACGAACACCAAGTGACACTGACCTTGTGTTAGGAAAGCACTGAACACATCTGCTGCACATTCAACATATTCCGATATGTTCAGTTGGCTTTCCGTCACCTTCCCTAGCATCTCCCGTCCAGCGTCCAGCGTCCAGCGTCCAGCAAGAATGAACTATCCTTATAGTGAAGACACTCTCAAAATATGTTCGCTTTCGAATATTTATGTTTACTTTCGAACCTTAAGTTGAGTATTATCCTGTGAAAAACAACACATACGAACATAAAGAACATCCATATGAACACACAAACCTTCGATTTGGTCATTGTTGGTGGAGGCATTAACGGCGCAGGTATCGCTGCCGACGCCGCAGGAAGAGGGCTCTCCGTCTATCTTTGTGAACAAAAAGACTTCGCGTCTGCGACCTCTTCAGCCAGCAGTAAGCTGATTCACGGAGGTTTGCGTTATCTCGAGCACTATGAATTTCGTTTGGTGAAAGAAGCACTCAAAGAACGTGAAGTGCTGTTGGATATTGCGCCGCATCTGGTGAAACCTATGCGCTTTATCCTGCCTCACCAACCGCATTTGCGCCCGGCCTGGATGATTCGAAGCGGTCTTTTCTTATACGACCACCTAGGCAAACGCGAAAAGCTGCAAGGCTCACATAAAGTTAAATTCCATGGCGAATCGTCATTGGATGACAAAATTAAAAAAGGCTTTGAGTACGCAGACTGTTGGGTGGACGACGCACGTTTGGTTATCACAAATCTGTTATCCGCTCAGGATAATGGCGCACAAATTCATAACCAAACCCGTTGTATAGAAGCAAAACGCGAGGATGGACTCTGGCACTGTGTCATGGAAACCCGTTCCGGCATCAGTCGCCAAAGCTCGCGCACTACCATCAAGGCAAAAGCCTTGGTTAATGCGGCAGGCCCTTGGGTCGCAAGCTTTATCAAAGAGCAAACCGAAACTAAATCACCTTACGGTATTCGCCTGATCAAAGGCAGCCATATTGTGGTACCTCGAATTCATAAAGGTGATGAAGCCTTTATTCTTCAGAACGAAGATCAACGCATTGTATTTGTGATTCCTTATCTGGAGAAGTACTCGCTGATTGGTACTACCGATGTGGAATATAAAGGTGATCCCGGTCGAGTCACCATTTCGTCCGAAGAAGTGGATTACCTGCTCTCTGTCACCAACAAACACTTTAAGCGTCAGCTTTCACCGGCCGATCTGATCTGGACGTATTCGGGCGTACGCCCATTGTGTGATGACGAATCGGACAACCCGTCTGCCATTACCCGTGACTACACCCTGGCCATGAGCCCGCAGGTTGAAGGGGAAGCACCATTGCTCTCTATCTTTGGCGGAAAAATCACCACCTATCGCAAGCTCGCTGAAGCGGCGATGGAAAAACTACAACCGCATTTCCCGGACATGAGCGCCCCCTGGACCAAGCATAAACCATTACCAGGTGGGGACTTCCCACACGGCAAAGCCCAGTTCAAACTGATGCTCGAAGAGCGCTACCCATGGCTGCGCGAAGACACCATCAACCGATATGCCGATGCTTATGGCACGCAAGCCATGCGTTTCCTGGATACGGTTCGTTCACCTGAAGATATGGGTGTGCACTTTGGTGCTGGCTTATACGCCTGTGAAGTGGATTATCTGGTGCGTCACGAGTGGGTCGTTACAGCAGAAGATCTACTATGGCGTCGTACCAAGTTGGGGCTATTCCTGGATCACCAACAACAAAACCATCTGAACTATTATTTGGAAAAACACTACGATCTGGCTCCCAAGTTTCAATAAGGTAGCGATCCTTCCTGTTATTCCAACGGTTTCGGCCTAACGCAAGCATGATGTTTATGCTTGCTCAAGGAACCCCTTAAGCAGTTTCCTTGGGCCTTTTACAGGCCGCTCACTTCCCCGGCTGAGCGGCCTTTCTTCCTTTTCTAATGACTACTCACCAGAGCAGCCAAAGGTTACATCAGAGATTCCCTAACGCCCCTGAAACCTGGGGGTGCGTTTTTCCAAAAATGCGGCAACAGCTTCCTGATGATCGTCGGTATGATGCAAGCGCGATTGAACCTGCGCCGACGCTTCCAACAATTCATCCAACGACGCGGACTTAGAAAGACGAAGCAGTTTTTTGGTCTCTCTGACCGCCAAGGGTGGATTAGCCGCAATACGTCGCGCCAAACTCATTGCTTCATCCATTAAGGATTCATGGGCCACCAGCTGAGACACCAATCCCCAATCGAGCGCCTGCTCCGCTGAGATCATTCCTCCGGTAAACGCCATTTCTGCCGCTCGCGAATAACCTGCGACACGCGGTAAAAACCACGCACCGCCATCACCGGGAATAATTCCAAGCGTGACAAAACTTTCAGCAAAACAGGCCCGTTCACTGGCGATCCGAATGTCTGCCATCATCGCCAAGTCACACCCCGCCCCAACGGCAGCACCATTAACTGCAGCAATCACGGGTACATCCAGGTTGTAAATGGCACGCGGAATACGTTGTATACCGTTTCGGTAATTCTCTACCAGTTCCTCGGGTGACCCCGAAAACATGCCTGTTTTCTGTTGCATGTGCTTCACATTTCCCCCGGAAGAAAAGCCTTTTCCCTCCCCGGTAAGAATCAGTACGCTGATACGTTCGTCTTGATTAATGCGCTCACATAATTGCTCGATGGCGTCCACCATTTCAGGCTCTGAAATAGGATTACGCAGCTCAGGTAAGTTCAAACGAGCTGTTACAATGGCATCGTCATAATCAACGAGTAAACAAGTCATATTGGCTAATATCCCGTTCTATAGTGCATCTGGAAGATAATAATTGCTTCAGGCTTCGATGCAGAATAAAGCCCAGACTAACACTTAGAAAAAGAATAGTTAACGTCGCGGGCAATTGTCGCCGGAACGATCACACAGACAGGTAACGCTTAAGACACCACACGCTGAGTCGGATCAAGCTCCAGACCCAGTTTTTGATCAAGCCAAGCCATGGCTTCCGATTCTTCAGAAAAGACCTGAATCTCCAGGCCGGACTGACCGATGTATTGATCCACCAAGTGAGCCATCAGTGGCGAGGTATTCACAATCGCCAACCAGTGACAATTGTTTTGTGCACACCAGGCGAATTGGGCGCCAATGCGCATCATTACCTCTGGTGAAGCGGCTTCAAAGCGTTCCAGCACTTCCAAAATAGCCCAAGGGCGACTCTGAATTTTCACCACTTCTTCAGCGAAGGTACGCTCATACTCTTGGGCGCCTTCCATATTGAAGCCCCCCTGAGGGCGGCAAATAAACAACTGCCCTTCTCGTATGATATCTGTATGACCGTGCTGATTTGCCACAACAACCCCGTTAATCAACCTCATCAGATCAGTTCAAGTGCAAAGCACCCAAACTTTGAATGGTTATTAATTAGACAATAGTAAAGGAGGCTGGACTTTACGGGTTTTCCGACAAAGGAACAAGCGTTGTTAACGTTTCTTTACATGTAATCCGATGAAGTGGCTCGGTTAATATCAGGGGATTTTGTCTCGATCAGCAAATGGCCAATGGCACTGCCGATATCAAATTCACCCAGGCTTTCACCGCTGATATGTCGCAGAGTGACTTTTCTGTTCTGAGCTTCTTTTGCCCCCACCACGGCCATAAAAGGCACTTTATTGAGTGTGTAGTGGCGGATTTTGTGGCCAATTTTTTCTTGTCCACAATCAAGCTCTGTACGCAATCCTGCTCTTCTGAAGACTTGATGCACTTCTTGAGCGTAGGACTGAGATTTGTCTGAGATAGCGAGTACAGCGATCTGGGTAGGAGACAGCCAGGCTGGCAACTTACCCGCATAGTGTTCGATCAAAATACCAATAAAGCGCTCAAGGGAGCCAAACAACGCCCGATGCAACATCACAGGTACTTGCTTTTGCCCATGTTCATCAATGTAGGTCAGATCAAAACGCCCTGGTAAGTTCATATCCACTTGCAGGGTGCCGCACTGCCAATCCCGGCCGATCGAATCCCGAAGCGTAAATTCCAATTTCGGGCCATAGAATGCGCCTTCGCCTTCGTTAACCTGATAATCCAGAGCCAACTGATCTAAAGACGTGATTAAGGCAGATTCCAGAGTATCCCAGATGTCATCACCACCGATGCGGTTATCAGGCCGGGTAGAAAGCTTGATGTGAATATCGTCGAAACCAAAGTCCCGATAAATTGAAAGCACCAATTCAATGACCCGAATGCTCTCTTCCTGCATTTGATCTACCGTACAGTAAATATGAGCATCATCTTGGGTGAAATGGCGAACACGCAATAAACCGTGCAATGACCCTGACGGTTCATAGCGGTGAACCTTCCCGAATTCCGCCATACGAATTGGTAAATCCCGGTAACTTTTCAAACCGTGTCGATACATCAACACACTGCCAGGACAGCTCATTGGCTTTAGCGCCAATATTCGTTCATCCGGCGTCTGAGTCGAATACATGTGATCACGATAGTTTTGCCAATGGCCCGAGGTTTGCCAAAGGCTGCGATCCATCAGGTCAGGGGTATTGACCTCTTCATAGCCTTCTTCCTGCTGTTGACGACGCATGTATTGAAGCAATTGTTGATAGAGTGTCCAGCCTTTGGCGTGCCAAAACACCGAGCCAGGCGCTTCGTCCGTAAAGTGGAAATAACCAAGCTCCCGGCCTAAACGCCGATGATCTCGCTTCTTTGCTTCTTCCAGCATATTGAGATGCGCACGAAGTTCTTTTTTAGTTGACCAGGCGGTGCCATAAATACGCTGAAGCTGCTCATTATTCGAATCCCCACGCCAGTAAGCACCAGAGAGTTTGGTCAGTTTAAAGTGAGGAAGGAATCGAGTGTTCGGCACATGCGGCCCACGACACATATCGATGTATTCTTCGTGGTAATACAAGCCCATGCTTGCTACATCCGGCATGTCTTCAATCAACTGAAGTTTGTAGGCTTCGTTGCGTTCTTTAAAGACGGCAATGACTTCGTCACGCGGCAACACGCGTTTCTCAACCGAATACTGTGTCTTAATCAGCGCCGCCATCCGCTCTTCAATCGCGGTTAGTTCATCGGCCGTAAACGGACGCTTATAGGCGATATCGTAGTAGAAGCCATGCTCGATCACCGGGCCAATCACCATCTGTGCCTCAGGAAACAATTGTTTCACTGCATGGCCAACAAGATGCGCGCACGAGTGCCGGATAATCTCCAAGCCTTCTTCATCGTTCGGGGTAATAATACGCAGTGTGGCATCTTGGGTAATAAGATCGCAGGCGTCGTATAATTCGCCATTGACTTCACCTGCCAGGGTATTTTTTGCAAGCCCGGGACCAATGCTTTCAGCCACTTGCATGACAGAAACCGGTTCATCAAAGCTACGGACAGAGCCATCAGGCAGGGCAATATTGATCAGGTTTTTATTCATTTTTTCTAACTATTCGTTGTTTATTAAATGAGATTAAGGCGCGTCTATCGGGCAAATACCAACGCCTTAGCAACTGAAGGTTTATCTAGAATCTGTTCACCATCGAACAAGAGCTCACCATTAACCCAGGTAGCACAAATCCGGGATGAAAACGTCACACCATCGAATGGCGTCCACTGACAGTGGTACAAGGTGTTTTGATGGGATACGCAAGTTGATTGAGCAGGATCGACCAGCACAAGATCGGCGTAATAGCCTTCCCGTATGAACCCTCGTTCTGCAACCCGGTATCGGATCGCCGGATTATGAGCGACCTTTTCAACCAACTGGGTGATGGACAATCGTTCTTTATGAACATGCTCCAACACACTTAGCAACGCATGTTGAACCAGAGGCAAACCAGCAGGCGCTTGCATGTAGGGTTGTTGTTTTTCCTCAAAAGTATGAGGCGCATGGTCTGTGGCAATGATATCAACCTGATTCGAGTTAAGAGCCCGAATGAGCGCATCACGATCACTCTGTTTTTTAATGGCCGGATTACACTTGATCAAGTTACCACGTTGCTGATAATCCTGATCGCTGAACCACAGATGGTGCGCACACGCTTCTGCGGTAATGTGTTTATCTTTTACCGCACCGGCGTCGAAGAGGCTGAGTTCTTTTTCCGTAGTGATATGCAGCACATTCAATTGACTGTTGTATTTTTTCGCCAAGCTAACAGCGTAGGAAGAAGAGGCGTAACAGGCTTCATCATCACGAATGATTGGATGGTCATGAATCGTTATTTCGCGGCCAGATTTACGTCGCCGATTGAGATTATCAGCCATCACCGGGCCGCTTTCACAATGGGTAGCAATCAGCACCGGGCTTTCCCGAAAGATGGCTTCCAGTGCCGCAGGATTTTCAACCAGAAGATTACCGGTTGAAGCCCCCATAAACACCTTAACACCACAGCTTCGATTTGGATCGAGCGCTTTGATCTGATCGAGATTGTCTTCGGTCGCCCCCAGATAAAACGAGTAGTTGGCGGCGGAATCCCGTGATGCAATGGCGAACTTTTGCTCTAACGCATATATCGAGGTAGTAGCCGGATTCACATTCGGCATTTCCATATAACTGGTAATTCCGCCAGCCACTGCAGCACGAGATTCAGTAGCAATACGCCCTTTATAGATTAAACCTGGCTCACGAAAATGGACTTGATCATCAATCATACCGGGCAATAGCCAACGCCCTTTGGCCTCGATGATCTTATCCTCAGCGGTTGCTGAAATTGAATCGGCAATCAGCTCGATGCGCTCGCCTTTAATGCGAACATCCACCTCACGAACGGCGCCTTCATTCACCACCAGCGCATCTTTGATTAGTGTTGTCGCCATGCTCTATCCTGCCGTTCCTTGGTTGTTCTGACCGTGACCACCGGAACCAATGATTTGCACCTGGTTGTTGTCTTGATCCACTTTCAAATAGAAACAATTGGGTCGTAACGTGTGACATGCCGCGCCAATCTGATCCACCAGACAGAGCACACTGTCACCGTCACAATCGAAATACATATTCACCAAGGCTTGAGTGTGACCGCTGGTTTCTCCTTTCACCCAGAACGCTTGTCGACTGCGCGACCAGTAAGTCACAAGGCCGCTCGACAGCGTTTTTTCCAGCGATGCTTTATTCATCCATGCCATCATCAATACGGTTTTTTGTGGTGGCATCCTGAGTCACTACGGGAATCAAGCCAGCCTCATTGAAGGACAAATTGTCTAAGACCTGATCCAAAGAAATGCACTCGCCATCCGATTTGGTTTCAAGAGAATGAAAGTACTGACGATACATCGTTGCCTCCTTCTCTCATGACACCTGCAAATAAAGCAATGTTATAACATATCATTTAAAATCTACTCTTTAACACACAAAACAAGTAACGGAACACGCTGCATCAGAAGCGTGACAACTTCTTTAAAGGCTATTTCCTTAACAGCTAATGCCTTAATCAAAATAAGGGATGACCCGTCGCCAACATGAGCGAAGTGCTGAAGAAGCTCCACCCCAGCAACGTTAGAATGACACCACCTACGAACCGCACGTAATGGCTTATTAACTGCTGGAAATGAGCAGTTTGATTGCCCGACTTATTGACCAAGCGCTCTAATCGGGAACGGGCATATAAGGTAGCTATCGCGATCAAACTGACCGACAACCCCGTACCTACGCCCATCAATAAGGTCGCAATCACACCGTAGGAATACACGCCGACTAAATGGGCATAAATCAAAACCACAATCGCCCCGGAACACGGGCGAAGTCCCATCGACAAAATAACGGCCAAAGTCTGCAAAACGGATTCATTCTCTGTCGGCGCATGAGCATGAGAACATCCACATCCGGCCCCATGTTCATGTGTATGATGCTCGGGTGAATGATGGTGATCATGCTCATTCGAGTGGTCATGGGAATGCAGGTGAGCGTGCGAGTGATTCATTTGCTCTTTGTGACCCGAATGCTCTTGATGATCAGCGCCGTGCCCGTTCACCTCTTTACTGGCACGTCTGAGTCGAAACATGCGTCTCACTGACGTGACGATCAGCATGGCTCCCAGCAACATCACCAGCACATAACTGACCTGAGTGACGTCATTTCCATAGTTGTGCACATCGGTTAATTTAAACTCTAACACCCTTGCCAACAGGCTCACCAAAACAATCGCCACAACCGATTGAAAGAGGGCCGCAGCAAAGGAAATAAAAATACCTTTACGCATACTTTCTTTGTTTGCACCCAGATAGGTAACGATGACGGCTTTGCCATGACCCGGGCCGACAGCATGAAAGACCCCGTAACCAAAGCTCAGCGCAATCAGCGCTCCGCCATATCCAAAGGCATTTTCAGACACCGCTTTCATATGACCCGACAGCATGATGTGAAGCTCTTTTTGCCAGGCAATGACGCTGGTAACCACAGCGCCCCAGTGCTGGTACGCAGCAACACCTACGCCGATGAAAAGCATCAACATCACCAGCTTGGTAATGAGCCCCAAATACGAAGTTCGAACCGAGGTTGTCCATGTTTTCGTTTTCACACACTGTTCCTTTTATGCGAGCAAGGTCTTGTTCAGAGGTTACCTAGATACAACGAATCAATACGGTTTCAGCAAAATCAGCCCCTAAACCGTCGGTGTCTTTCTGGGTTTGATCCAAGCTTTGTGCGTAATTGATTAAGTCATCGGAAGGCTCGGGGAGCTGGAGTGACTTTGAACACTCCGTCGCATTGCCACCAATAATGTTGATATTACTTTCTGTCGTATGAGCCATCGCAATGTAATAGGTTGGATCAAACACCTGCCAAGCCAAGGTTTTGTTTTCAATTTGAACTTTGCGTACTGGCTCAAAGCTCATTTCAAGCCCCAAAATGAACTGGCCCTGCTGCTGACTTGTATATAACCGAAACTGATCCGGCACATCCAACTTAATCGGTTTGCCATCAATTCGGAGCGTCGAGAAATAGCCGTAACTTTTGAGATTTCGAACCATACGCTCTGCTGTGACCTGAAGCCCTTTTTGTTCATCACCAAATTCATTGAGCAAATCAGCATGAGTCATCAAAGAGTAATAGGTATCGAACTCCCACCGTTGATTTACCTGAACCAGTCGGGCTTGTTCATCCAACACAAAACGGGTCTTTAACTGAATCCAATTATGCGGGTGAGCTTGTAGCACAGTGGCATAACCCAACAGCACAAAGGAGACGAGCCAGCGATGGATTAACGCGTTAGGCCATTTCATGGATGCAATCATCACACACACAATTAAGTTCTAACTGAGGGCTCACCAACTTAAAGCCCGATGCCTCCACATCGTGTTTTAGCTCGTGCTCAGTCAATTTCCCCAGACTTATCTCTTTGACGCGTTGGCAAACATTGCAGATCAAGAACTGTTTAACATCATGAAGGTGATCGCAATTGAAGTGACGGCAGGCAACGTACTTGTTGGCAAGATTGAGTTTGTGCGCCAACTGATGCTCCTCCAGAAAACCCAAAATACGATATACAGACACCGCCGGAATGATCTGACCAAACTCTTGCTCGATAATCGCCACAAGTTCATACGCTGACATGGCTTTTTCAGACATGAGTAGACTGGTAAGCACCAGCTGGCGTTTCTGCGTTAAGCGAACGCCTTTCTGCCTACATTTTCTTACTGCATGCTCAATATTGACCTGAACTTGAGTCACCGTATTTCCCCGATGCCTGATTTCATCACTGACTTTCGAACCTCTCCGAACGTCGAAAATTCATTAACGGTGCAAGCCTCATCAATAGGTTGGTTACAACAAAGATCAATGCGCTCACCGTCACAATGGTTGGGCCTGTCGGAGTGTCCAAAACATAGGAAGAACGCAAACCCACAAGACTCGCGGTCACACCAAGGCAGGCAGCAACCATGGCCATACCTTCAGGCGTATTACTGAACGGACGCGCTGTAGCAGCAGGCACAATCAGCATGGCAGCAATCAAAAGGACACCAACTACCTTAATCGCAACCGCCACCACAATCGCCAGAGCAATGGTCAGAATCAACTGCTCTTTTTTAGGATTAAAGCCGCTGGCCAAGGCCAGATCCGGATTCAATGTGGATAACAGTAATCCAGACCATCGCCACACAACCAACGCCAGCACCAACAAAGCACCGCCCCAAATCACAAGCAGATCCGATTTACCCACCGCTAACAGATCCCCGAATAAATAGGACATCAAGTCAATCCGGACACCAGACAAGAAAGACACGGCAACCAAACCAACCGCTAACGACGAGTGCGCCATGACCCCCAGCAATGTATCCATTGCAAAGCCTCGACCGCTGAGCGAAGACACAGCCATCGTCATCACCAAACAAACACTCAGAACCCCCACAAAAATGGGGGCAGACAACGTCAAAGACAGCGCCACGCCTAATACAGCCGCATGTGCAGTCGCATCTCCAAAATAAGCCATCCGCCGCCAAATAACGAAGCAACCTAAAGGCGCAGCGGCCAATGCCACACCGACACTGGCTAATACCGCCCTAACTAAAAAATCATCCAACACTGTGCACGTCTCCAGCATGAGCGTCTTGATGGTGATTGTGGTGAAGATAAAGCGCTGCCTCATCTTGATCCAAACCAAACAAAGTGCGATATTCCGGTGAAATACCTACTGTTTCAGGCTCCCCCTGACAACAGATATGGCCATTCAAGCAAATCACACGATCCGTCTGACGCATCACCACATGCAACTCGTGACTGATCATGACAATGCCACACCCTAAGCTGTCTCGGACTTCCGCAATTTGGCGATAAAACTCTGCCGCACCTCTGTGATCCAGCCCTTGAGTTGCCTCATCCAAGAGCAGTAAATCAGGCTTTCCTAACAATGCTCTTGCCAACAACACTCGCTGAAATTGACCACCGGATAAATCCATCACTTGTTGCTTATCCAACTCGGGAACACCGGCGTGAGCAAGCGCTTCTGATACCGCCTTGGGGCTATGTCCCCCTGGTAAATTCATAAAGCGACGAACCGTCATAGGAAGAGTTTCATCTATATGCAGTTTTTGAGGAACGTATCCGATCTTTAAACCTGTCGATGTCTTCAACACACCGGAACTGGGTTGAACCGCGCCAATCAATGCCTTGAACAAGGTCGTCTTACCGGAGCCATTCGGGCCGATAACGGTCACTATCTCCCCTGAACTCACGGACATTGAAATATCCTGCAGAACCCGTCGCTTTCCAAAATGAACAGACAAAGATTCACACTCAAATAAGCAATTTCTCAAGGCCTTTCCTCTGCAACCAACGTATTAACTCACTTCTACAAGCAACTGATATTGCATGTAACTTGTTTCTATATAGCACCACATAAAGATATGTTATAACATAACATTTATTAACAACATAACCAATTCGAAATTATCTATGGAGCCCTATTATGCGGATAAGAACACTGGCTGGCGCAGTACTCAGTTTCAGTTTGTCTCTCAACGCAATGGCTGATACGCCGTCAGTTGCGGTTGATATCGCACCATTGCACTCTTTGGTCAGCCAAGTTATGGACGGAGTGAGCGAACCGAATTTACTCATTCCAGCTGAGGCGTCCCCTCATGATTATGCCCTGCGCCCTTCACAAGCCCAGGCTTTATCTGACGCAGACATTGTATTTTGGATGGGCGAAACCTTTACCCCCTGGCTTGAAAAAGCGATACACAATGTCGCAGATTCCGCTAACAGCGTAGAAATGCTTGAATTGGCACCAACCACTTATGAGTATCGTGAAGGCGCAACCTTCGAAGAACATGAACACCATGACGAACACAGCGACCATGAGGAACACGGCGACCATGAGGAACACGGCGACCATCATGACGAGCATGAAGAAGATGGCGACCATCATGAGCACAATCACGAAGGCGTAGACCCGCACGCATGGTTAGACCCTGAAAATGCAAAAGCATGGATTAAAGAGATCGAAACGGTTCTTTCAAAACATGACCCCGAGAACGCACACACCTACGCAAGCAATGCGCAACAAGCGATAGCCAATCTCGAGACCCTCATCAACGAAACCCGCACTCAAGTAGACGATCTTGGGGCGCTGAAATTCATTGTTTTCCATGATGCTTACCAATATTTTGAACAGCGCTTTGGTATTTCAGCTACCGGCTCAATTTCACTGGGGGATGCAGAAGATCCAAGCCCTGCACGTATTTCAGAAATCCGAGAGACGGTAGAAAAACTTGGCGTTACTTGTGTATTTACCGAGCCGCAATACAACCCCGGGTTAGTGAAGAATGTGTTTGAAGGAACAGCCGTCACCGACATAGGCGTAATGGACCCGCTAGGCGCCAGCATCAACACAGGTACGGGTCATTACGCTGAACTAATTCGTAGTATGGTTGCCAGTCTGAAACAGTGTAAAAATTAATGTTTCTTTACATGTAATCCGATGAAACAAAAAAGGCCACCCGAAGGTGGCCAAACGTCAGATCAAATCTGAATTTTTAACTCGGTTTGGCAGGAACAAGGCGTCTGCCTTTGAAAGCGGCTATCGCAACTCAGTTTCCTCAACGTTGGTTTCAGGCTGAGTGGAGGTGAACGTAGCCGTCCAAATTTCACCTGAGCCATCCGGAATATCCGATCCATCAACATACCAGGCTGAGTTTGTTGAGAAGATTTTGAGCGACAAAGTGCCTGCATCATCATCGTAACCCACTGGCGCGTAATGCTCGGTAAAGACAAACGTCTCGTCATTTTCTGTAAACTCTATCGCCGCAACGATGGTGCCATTCGGGATATTGTCATTGGCTGTGGTATTGATCGACCAAGTAAGGTTATAGGGCGTTTCTTCATCAGCTTCGACCACCGATCCAGTACCATCGGCATTGAAAGTAAACGCATCGGTGCCTTCGTACCAGGTGTTTGCCGTCAGCACTGCCGCTGTCACATCTGCATCAACACCGCCACATTCGTCATCATTCACTGCGGCCTCAAAGGCTTTCAGTGTATTTGTCTCAATCGGTGCACCTAACCCTTCGAAAGCATCGTCGTCCCAACCAGACTCGTAGAAGCAATCAACCAGGAAGGTGTCCTGATACAGACTGTCAAACGCATCCAGGATGTCGTCTGCCGCAGCCGCATTGAAGACCCATTCACCACCCTCGTCCTCGGTTTGACCGGCTTCTACATAACGCCCTTCTCGAACGAACCCGCCTTGTACCGCAAAGATAATTACCGACTCATCGCCATCCAGGTCCAGTTCATCACGTAGCTCTTCAGGAATCGGCAAGTAAATAAGAGATTCGCCTTCGGCCAATCCATCCGGTGATTGCATCGACCATTCCAGGGTGGAGTCGTCTTCCGGCGTGAACAAAGTGAACTCAGATAGATCTTCATTACCCATGAAGAACTGAGCGGTTCGCTCTGTCGTTTCTGCCTGGGTGTCCTCGTTGACAGAAACCGTTTCTACCAGTTGAATCAGGGTATTACCTTCAAACCAAATGGCAGTAGTGGAGTTCGCAATGTCGTCAACAGTAGCCAAGGTATCGCTGACCAAGTCATCCAAGGTAGTAGGCGCGGTTTGCGAGTTATTCTGCCAGACGCGCTCGCAATTGCCCCCCAGATCAACAGCTAACTGTTCACTCCAACAGAAACCTTCGTCATCCCCGGCATCGAATCTGAGGAAGTAATTCGTCGAAGCTTCTTCAACGCTGATTTTCACCCCGATTGCGCCTTCACCAAACACAGCATCGGTATCAATAAAGGTCGCCAATTCTTCTTCATCGGCGTTGGTTGCCAAAAACTCTTCGATGTTTTTGCCCGCTAAATCCAACGCTTGTAAGGTGTTTACCTGTGCCTGTACTGAACTTACCACAGCATCCTGAATCACCACCGTCCCTTCGTCGGCATCAACACTGGCAACTAGGTATGAATCCGACGTATTAACCCAACCATCGGCGGTCAGCACGAAATCGTCATCAGCCGTGTCAGTCTCAGGATCAAACGACTCCCCCTCTCCCCAGGTGTCTTCCTCAAAATCGTATTCATAGAAAATCTCGGCCCCGGTAGAGCTGATAGAGCCGCGTTCAACCTCAAGATCTAAAAAATCCTGACTGTAAGGCGGATTATTTTGGCTAAACGTCGTTTCTACATCGGCATCAAACCAGTTCAGACCACCGTTTTGTACCAGGCTGACGATGGTGGTGGTTGTGGAGCTCTGGATATCATCAATCTGTTCCGCAATGATTTCATCCACCACATCGTTGATAATGGCGTTAAAATCTACCGGATTACCTTGGTCATCCTGAACGGCTTCCCCGGTCAGCAAATCCTCCAGATCAATATTTGCATCATCCAGATAGTCCTCAAGATTCAGAGATTCCAGTTGCTGCTCGACGTTATTCACCAACTGCTCAACAGCAGCCACCTGAGCCGGATCATCGACATCGTACT
>JBFHTA010000044.1:0-18070 GCA_041590855.1 Pseudomonadales bacterium | reverse complement strand
ATCTTCTGCTCCATCATCATGCCCATTTCATCAGGGATAGGCCACATGCCTTTACCGATCTGAGCACGACCTTGAAGTGCAGTTTCAAGACCAGTATCTACGTTCCAGTCTTCGTATGCGTTGATCCAGGTTTGCTGCTTCATCACAGTCTTAGGAACGAACGGGCCAGCCAACATAGAAGTGTGGATCTCATCACCAGTACGGTCTAGGAAGCCAGTGTTGATGAATACAACACGGTCTTTCGCAGCACGGATACACTCTTTCAAGTTAACAGTAGTACGACGCTCTTCGTCCATGATACCCATCTTCATAGTGAAGCGTGGTAGACCAAGTGCATCTTCAACACGACCAAACAGTTCGTTAGAGAACGCAACTTCTTCAGGGCCATGCATCTTAGGCTTAACGATGTTTACAGAACCAGTGGTTGAGTTCTTGAATGGGCTGTTGCCTTTCAGGTCGTGGATAGCGATCAAGGTAGTGATCATGCCGTCCATGATACCTTCCGGGATTTCAGAACCATCTTCAAGAAGGATCGCAGGGTTAGTCATCAAGTGACCAACGTTACGAACGAACAACATTGAACGGCCTTTCAAAGAGAAAGTGTTGCCGTCAAGGCCAGTGAACTCACGGTCTGGGTTCATAACACGAGTGAACGTTTTGCCACCTTTGGTTACTTCTTCAGCCAAGTCACCTTTCATTAGACCTAACCAGTTGCCGTACGTGATCACTTTATCTTCAGCGTCAACTGCAGCAACAGAGTCTTCACAGTCCATGATGGTGGTTAGTGCAGATTCCATCACTACGTCTTTCACGCCAGCAGCGTCAGTCGAACCGATTGGGCTGTCTGCGTCGATTTGAATTTCTAGGTGTAGACCGTTGTTTTTAAGAAGGATAGAGGTTGGCGCAGCAACATCACCAGTGTAACCCACTAGCTTCTCTTCTTCTTTCAAACCAGAAGTAGAACCGTCAGCAAGTGTTACAACCAACTTGCCGTTTTCGATTGCATACTTGGTAGAACCAACGTGAGAACCGTTTGCTAGAGGAGCCGCAGTATCTAGAACGCCACGAGCGTAAGCGATAACTTTGTCGCCACGTACTTTGTTATAGCCTTTACCTTTTTCAGCACCGCCTTCTTCAGAGATAACGTTAGTGCCGTAAAGTGCGTCGTATAGAGAACCCCAACGAGCGTTAGATGCGTTCAAAGCGAAACGCGCGTTCATTACAGGTACTACAAGCTGAGGGCCCGCCATTTCAGCGATTTCAGGCTCAACATTCGCAGTGGTTGCTTCGAAATCAGGACCTTCTTCAACTAGGTAACCGATTTCTTGAAGGAACGCTTTGTATTCAGCGAAGTTTAGAGGCTGACCTTTACGCTCAGTGTGGTATGCGTCGATTTTCGCTTGAAGCTCATCACGCTTGGCTAGAAGTGCTTTATTCTTAGGAGCCAATTCATTAGCAATTGCACTGAACTCAGACCAGAATTTTTCTTGGTCAACGCCAGTACCTGGAATCGCTTTTTCATTTACGAAATCATAAAGCTCTTTAGCGACTTGAAGGCCGCCAACCTGGATACGATCAGTCATGTTTCCCTATACCTTTAGAGTTAATTCGATGATCCGTTCAGGACGGACTCTTTATTAAACAAAGACATTTCACCGATGCCTGCAGAAAGAAGCATCGTAAAAAGCATCGTTTTAAGTAGTTAAGTCATCTTTCGACTTCAAAACCACGGAAAAATGGTGCGGCGTATTCTACGTGATTTTTTCAGCTTTTTCATGTGTTGTTTGAGATCAATTCACTGCGTGAGAACCTTTGAATAAGGTATGATAGGCAATCTTGTTCAGAAATGTAGTAAAGGTACCCCCGTTTTGACAGACTTTTCGACTCGTAGCCCATCCTCGACACACGCTCCAACCTACGGTCATCAAGACACCTCATATAAAGCAGCAGGCGAATTTGATGGCATCAAGCGACTGGTTGACCACTTTTACGATGCGATGGAAACCCTGCCGGAAGCGAAAACCATTCGCGAGATGCACCCGAAAGATCTGACTGAGTCCAGAGACAAACTCACTCGCTTTTTATGTGGCTGGTTGGGCGGTCCGAAGTTGTTCAGCGAAAAATACGGTGCAATACGAATCCCGGTTGCCCATCGTCATCTAGAAATCGGCCCTGCAGAGCGGGATGCCTGGTTGCTTTGTATGGAAGTAGCATTAAGTCACATGCCCTACCCGGACGACTTTAAACGCTATTTAATAGAGCAGCTCTATGTTCCTGCAGAAAGAAGCCGCAACAAGGATTAATCCCATCTCGTTGTAACGCCCTTACTCCATAACCCACCCTTTTCTTCAGGTGGGTTTGTCCAATGCCGATTCATTCGCCACTCAGCCCTTCACTGCTTAACCATTTATCGCGTAAGAAAACCCTCTTTAATCTTTCTCTTCACATTCTAGGCCTTACCGAGCCCACTGAGTTTTTACTCTAAAGAACCCTAATTCAAGCTAAAAAACCTCCACAACCAAAACAAAATTAACCTTTAAAAATCAATTAATTAGGGTTTTTTAGTGTTTATTAACTAGGTAATTCCTGTCCCCTTGTTCAACATGATTCCCAAAGCACAAGCCACTTTCTAAGAACAATTTTGGCTTACCGACTAGTGAATTTAACGATTGAGTTCTGAGCGACAGTTTGACCCTTTAGTCAGCCAATCAGAGCAACTCAATCCAACCTTTCAATTCTTAATATAAGGAACACAGAGGATGGTAATAAAAGTTAGAAACAACCGAACTCCTGTTTTCAAACAGTCTGAAACATCAAGCAATGTCACTACATTAAGTAATAGCCCAAGCGCTACCGGCTTCTTCAGAAGCCGCGTAAAAGTGTTAGGTTTACTCAGCCTGCCTATCATGTTTTTAGCAGGCTGCTCTGACGACTCCAGCTCCGGCGGATCGGACGGTGTGGTAGAGGAAACCTATGTTCCTTATGACGTATCAGCGTTGCCAATGCCAAACGACGGTTATGGACTTGATGACGCTGACGGCACCATTTCCCTACCAGGAGAGCCTCAGCCAAATCAACTAAACAGAGAAGACATGGAGGCTTACTACCAAAGCTATGAAACCTCCATCGGAGCGCTAGATGGCTGGGGAATGTCCAACGTCATTAAAGTCCCTATTGCCAATCGCAATACTGAAGAGCGTTACCCGCTTGATCAGAACTCGCTAAAAAACAACGTTATGCTGATCAAAGAAGATGGCTTAACACAATCGAAAGAGCCCGTCGAAATTGAAGTTATTTCCACCGGCAGCGAAATCGAAATCAGACCTCTACAAGTTCTGGATGATGAAAGCGTTTACTACATTACCGTCAGCGACCAGGTATTAACGCAAGACGGCCTATCACTAGAGGCAGACAGCAACTTCACACGCATTCGAGTAGCAGACCCAACTGAGTTACCTGAAAAAGAGCAAGATATTCAGCAACAAATTCTGGCCGCCGAAAATGCCTTTCATGCAGCAAATGGCTCAGGCAACCTGGTTTATGCAGCACAGTTCACTACACAAAGTGTGCATCCAATCCTGCAAGCCATGCGAGATAACATCAGTGAGTCCACTGTTGAAATGATGGGGGCAAGCTACGGAGAACTGCAAAAATTGTCCGATAGCAAAACCAAATACGACACCTACAGCACAACACTGAGATTACCCTCTTACGTTCCCTTTGTAGATTCTCTGGATGGAGAGGACGACAACGGCATCAAAGAAAGCTGCCATATTGATCCTTATGATCCTATCCCAAACTGCCCGGATCTTTATAAATGGATGCAGACCAGCGACGGACAGCATCTGACGAAAAATAACCCTATGCCTGAGGAAGTAGCGTCGATTGAAGTCCCGGTGCTTATTTATTCTCCGGCCAACTGGACAGGAGAACCGCTGCCTGTCGCCATGTTTGTTCACGGCATTACGGGTAAAAAAGAAAATGCCAGCACCATGGCTAAAGACTTCGCCAAGAAAGGTTACTTGGTGGTCGCCATTGACCAAATCTACCACGGTGAGCGTGCTCTAAAAGCACAGAATACAGATGCAGAAGGTAATGAGATTATCATCAGTGCTGCAACTGACAGCTCATACTTTGTGAATATTACCTCACCGTTGACGCTGCGCAGCAATCTACATCAGGCCATTATCGATCAATTGAGTCTGCGTTATGCCCTTGAATCGACAGAATGGGCAAACACCAGTGATTACGGTGTGCATTTAATCGGCCAATCTTTGGGAGGCATTATGTCTGTCATGGTGGGCGAGCAATCTCAGGACTTTGGTGAAGGTAATGAAGGTTTTGCCTTTGAAACTGTTAACTACGTGGTTCCCGGTCAAGGCTTAACCGGCATTATGTTGGAGTCCAATCACCTTGGTGAAGAAACCGAACATAAGATCAAGAAATCACCGGACGTTCAGCGAGGTATTGCTGAGAGTGTAGTCCCAGAGGCGTGCACCGTAGAGTCCACCAACGAAGAATGCATTACCGCATTAAATGAGTTTATTGAAGTCGAACAAAACGCTGAACTGGTCACCATGCTGGAAGATGAAATCTACAACCTGATCCTGCCAGGGCTAATCGAAGGTGTGCAAACCACCATCGACAGTGGTGACCCGGCAAGCCACACGCAACAACAGCGCGAGAATCAACAACTCACCACCCTCATTCAGGCCAAAGGCACCTGTGGTGACGATGGCTGCCAAGTGGGGGAATACATGCCGGACTATGTGATCCCAAACAGCAGCCCGAACAACCCATTGGTTGGAACTGAGCCCTTAATTAAAGCCTTAGGTCTTACCAAAATCACCCCGGAAACAGCAACAAATGGTGAAAGAATTTCGGCGCCTGCTGGTGAACTGGGCATACGTGGCTACATCAATGCAACCGTTGGCGGCCATGGCACTTACCTCTTCCCGTACGAAGGCCCAATGGATGAAAGCGGAGCACCATCTATCCCATCAGGCGACACCATGGATCACGTATGGAGTGCCACAGACACGCAACAATCTGCAGTAGCTGAAATGGTCGATAGTCAGGGTCAAAATATCATCATCAAAGACCCAACCACTGTTGAGGGAGCAGAATAACCATGAATAAATTCAAACTATCACTGGGTTATTTCTCGATCTCCAGCGCTATGCTATTAGCGTCGCAACAAGGGGTGGCCGCAGGCTTCCAGCTAAACGCCCAATCTGCCACCGGCTTAGGCCGCGCCTTCGCGGGGGATGCCATCATCGCAGATAACGCATCAGTCATTTCAAGGAACGCAGCTGCCATGTCGCTCTTTGAAGCTCCGGAAGTGTCGTTCGGTGGTATTTATATCGACTCTAGCGTAGATGTACCCGAAGCAACTTATACACCTATTTCAGGTGACTCTGTAGAAACCAGCGCTAAAGATGTGGGCGGAAGCTCAATCATTCCGAACGTTTATTATGTTCATCCGATTGAAGGAACAGATTGGACTTTAGGTGCTGCCGCTTATTCTAACTTCGGAACAGACGTCAGCTTCGACAGCGACTTTATGGCTCCTGAATTTGGCGGAGACACCAGTTTGAGTAGTGTTAACATCGGGCTATCCGCTGCTTATCGCATCAATGATCAGTTGAGTTTAGGGGCTGGAATTGATGTCATCCATGGCTCAGGTGAAATTTACCGGGGCAAAGGTTTGCTGGATGTGGAAGCGGACGGCGAAGCTCTGGGGTTCAATGTCGGTTTAGCCTATGAGTTTGATGCTGACAACCGCATCGGTCTATCTTACCGTTTCAGCCCTGAACTCAAAGCGGATGGTGACGTAAACATGGGCGGAGACACCGCCGATAGCGTAAACATCCCGCTGCCCGACATGATCGAACTGTCTGGTTACCACAGGCTACAACCTGAGTTTGCCCTGCACTATAGCTTGCAGTACGTAAGATGGTCTGAGTTTGATGCACTGACTTCCGACGGATTGAACTCCAGCATTAAGGAATACCAATGGCAGGACGCAGGGCATGTCTCAGTGGGCGGCACCTATTATCTGAACCCGCAATGGCAGCTCAGAACCGGCTACATGTATGACATGGCGCCTACTGATGAGCTGACCTCTCTGTCCATTCCGGACTCGGATCGCCATTGGATTTCTGCCGGGGTTAGTTATCTTCCGACAGAGAATTCAACGATTGATTTAGGTGTGAGCTATATCGTAGGGGAAGACGGTGACATCGATGAAACCATGGAAATCATTGATGGTTTCCCGGCACACATGAGAGCCACCACGGAAGTGTCTGCCACCACGATTGGTTTGCAATACAGCTATAAGTTCTAATATTTAAGTTCTAATGTCTAAGTTCTAATCATTCAACTACAGACTTTAGAATTAATAAAACCTTAAAGAGTGCCCGTAATGGCGGTTGCGGGCACAAGAATACTGTTAGGATCACTGAAAACCGCCACCCCTATCATATTCCCTTCATCATCCCTTAAGACGAACAAAGAAGAGTACGGCTGATTACCAAAAGTACGTTGAGGCGTTTTAATTTTCTCAGCATCATAGACAGCCAAACTGCCTTTCACTTCCACATCAATGTCTTTTTCCAGAGGCACCAACAAAACACGATCAAAAACTTTTATATAGAGAGCCTGAGTATTTATTTTGTAACGTTCATCCCCCTGTTCCAACCGTGTTTTGGTGTAATAAACTCCGGAATCACAGGTCGCAACACTAGAAGACGCAGGAAAACGCATCGTGAAATCACATGAGTGAGAATCCACAACCACATAGCATATAAATAGAGCCATCAGCGCTGCGGAAGCCAATAATATACGATTAAGCATGCGGCTATTCATTCACCAACCGCTCCCCTGTTACGCTGTACAACTTGATGTCTTTATTTTTATCAACCAGAACAATCCCGACACCTTTCAAGTTTTGGGTTAACACTTGCTTCATCGCAACCCGTTCTGATAATTCAGACCAACACACCTGCACTTGGTTGGATGTTTCGTCTGAAGTTATAGTTTTACACTCCGTAAATTGATACGCCCAATACAGATAACCAGAGATCAGAACGAACAACGAAAAAAAAGTTGTAATAAACATAGGTGTTAACCATGAAGGTCGGACCGCAGCCCTCTGTGTTGGCGTAACATCCAAGGATGAATCAGGCAAAGTGTGATCATCGTCTGCGGTCTGAGCTGAAAAAGACTGCATTTCCTCCATCAGGCAGGACTTTTCTTCTTTGGTTAACAACTCAGTTTCGCTGATCAACCTTTCTTGAACAGACCGAGCCTCATTAGGCGCGCTGGAAGAAGCGATACGCACCTGATCGGACGAGCCAACGACCACATCAGCAGAAAGCGCAATCCGATATCCAACTCCTTTAGCAGTAATAATTTCCACATCAGAGTCACTGATGGTACGCAGTAGTTTTCTGAGTTTCGCTATGGCTACACTTACAGCACTTTCGCTAACAGAGGGTCGCTGCCATACCTCCTCTACTATCACGTGTTTATTAACCACTTCAGGAGTATGGCGAAGCAACAACCGCAGAAGTTCATTTTCCTTGTGACCTAAGGCGTGTTTACTTCCATCGGCCGCTGTAATTTCTGCTTTGTGCAGATTAATAACACCGCCTGAAGTAAAGGTATAAATATCCATGAAATCTTAAACAACTCTGAATGTTTGCGCAGAAGAAGACGCATAATATGACGTTTATCGTTATTCTTTTCTTTTGTAACCGGGCCGGAAATGCGCCTTGCCGAATTGTAACCAAAAAAGCAAAAAGATGAGACAGCAAACCAACCCGGGCTGTTACTACGCACTGTCGCACCAACAGTTATAAATTAATAACTTTTGCATATAAATCATCAATTTGCACAACAAAAAAACACACAAAAACCAATTGCACCATACAGTCGCAGATCATGCACCTTTATTAAGCATTCTTGAAGCAAATCAACGAAAATTGTCTATAATCACTTCAACATATCAATCTCATTGCAACATTTCTTCTGGTATACTGTTGCGCGCAAACAAAAGACTTAATGAAGAAAAGGCTCAATTAGTATCGGACGACCAAAAGTTGTCTATTTTTGAGCCCCCTGATTTCTCAGCCATAAGCAATTCAGGACGAAGAATGACAAACGACAATTCGAAAATCATATACACAAAAACGGATGAAGCTCCGGCTCTCGCAACTTACTCCCTTCTACCCATCATCCAGGCATTTACCAAAGCCGCCGGTGTTAACGTAGAAACGCGAGATATTTCTTTAGCTGGGCGCATCATTGCAGCTTTCCCGGAAAAACTTACCAAAGACCAAATTCAATCAGACGATCTCGCCGAACTGGGCAATTTAGCTAAAACGCCTGATGCCAACATCATCAAACTTCCTAACATCTCTGCTTCTATACCTCAGCTAATTGCAGCTATTACAGAGCTTCAAGAGCAAGGCTATGACATTCCGGATTACCCGATGGAAGCGGAATCAGAAACCGAAAAAGAAGTTCAGGCGCGCTACAAGAAAATCCTGGGCAGTGCGGTAAACCCGGTTCTGCGTGAAGGTAACTCTGATCGTCGCGTAGCTGCACCCGTAAAAGAATACGCAAAGACTCACCCACACTCTATGGGTGCCTGGTCTGCCGATTCTAAATCTCACGTTGCTCACATGGATGCCGATGATTTCTACGGCAGCGAGCAGTCGGTGATTATGCCAGCAGCGGACGATGTAAAAATCGAATTCGTTGCCAAAGACGGCACTGTTAAGGTATTGAAGGAATCAACCCCGCTGCAAGCCGGTGAAGTAATTGATTCTTCACGCATGAGCGCAAAAGCGTTGCGTGCGTTCTTTGAAAAAGAAATCGAAGCCGCTAAAGAAGAAGACGTGCTGCTTTCCTTACACTTGAAAGCAACCATGATGAAGGTATCAGACCCTGTCATGTTCGGTCACGCTGTAACGGTTTACTACAAAGACGTCTTTGAAAAATACGCTGATTTGTTTGAAGAGTTAGGCGTTGATCCAAACAATGGCATCGGTGATGTCTACGCGAAGATCAAAAACCTGTCTTCTGAAAAACAGAAGCAAATCAAAGCCGATATCAAAGCGGTTTACAAAGTACGTCCTGAATTAGCCATGGTTGATTCAGACCGGGGCATTACCAACCTTCACGTACCTAATGACGTGATTGTGGATGCATCCATGCCTGCGTGTATCCGTTCTTCTGGTCGCATGTGGGGCCCGGACGGTGGCCTGCATGACACCAAAGCCATGATCCCGGACCGTTGTTACTCTCGTATCTTTGAAGAAACTATCCAGTTCTGTAAAGAAAACGGTGCTTTCAACGTTCAAACCATGGGTAACGTTTCTAACGTTGGTTTGATGGCCCAAAAAGCCGAAGAATACGGTTCTCACGATAAAACCTTCATTCTTGAAGAAGCCGGTCAGGTTCGCGTTGTTAACCAGGCAGGTGACGTTTTGATGTCTCACGACGTTGAAGAAGGCGACATCTGGCGCATGTGTCAAACCAAAGACGCACCTATCCAGGACTGGGTGAAATTGGCCGTTAACCGTGCAAGAGCAACGGGTCAACCTGCCATCTTCTGGTTAGACGAAAACCGCGCACACGATGCCAACCTGATCTCTTTGGTTAATAAGTACCTTCAGGATCACGACACCACTGGTTTGGACATCCAAATCATGGAGCCGGTTAAAGCGATTCGCTATACCCTGCAACGTGTTAAAGACGGTGAAAACACCATCTCGGTAACTGGTAACGTACTACGCGACTATTTGACGGACTTGTTCCCGATTCTTGAGCTAGGCACCAGCGCCAAGATGCTTTCCATCGTTCCATTATTGGCCGGTGGCGGTTTGTACGAAACAGGTGCGGGTGGTTCTGCGCCTAAGCACGCACAACAGCTTGCGGAAGAAGGCCACTTACGCTGGGATTCACTGGGTGAGTTCCTGGCATTAGCGGTATCTTTGGAAGATCTGGGTCGTAAGACAAACAACCAGAAAGCATTGGTTCTGGCTGAAACACTGACAAATGCAACATCACACTTCCTTGAGCGTGACAAATCACCTCAACGTGAAGTAGGCGGTTTGGACAACCGTGGAAGCCACTTCTACCTATGCTTGTATTGGGCACAGGAATTGGCTCGTCAGGACAAAGACCCTGAATTGAAAGCTATCTTCGAAGACTTGAAAGAAGATCTGGACGATGCCCGCGAAGACATTGTTCAGGAATTCAGCAAAGCGCAAGGCAAGTCAGTGGAACTTTACGGCTACTATCATCCGGATGATTACGTTGCTGCGAAAGTAATGCGCCCTAGCCCGAGCTTTAACAAGATCATTAATGCAATGATCAACGGTTAATCTTCTTCGATAACTGATTGGCACGCCAATCAGTGACTGACAGAGTTTAACAGTTACAAGGCCAGCCATTTTGCTGGCCTTGTTTGTTTCTGTCCGTTACTAACGTAAGCCACTAGATTATCAATGGCAGATATCTATTCGAACCCGATCATTTTAAAATACGCCGCCATCATGGCTTGAGTGTCTAGCTGAGCCAACCCCTGATTAAAGATTTTCTGCCACTGCGCTCCTTGTTTTGAAGCGTTAAAGCAAACAAATAACTCTTTATGCGCCAACAAGCGTTTGTTCATTTGGATGTTTGAGCGAGCATGCGCCAAGGACACATCTGTCTGTAACAGAAACTGAAAGACATTGGCATCAATCACCGCCAAAGGAATACGTCGCCCTTGGATTTTTCGGATATTCTGAACATCCTGAGTAACTTCCTGTACCGTTAGCACACCATCTTTAACAGCCTGATCAAACTCAGGTGTATTTAGATAATCCCTCACCACCCCCAAGGTATAGGGCTTCAGGTCCTGCAAGCTTTGCCAAACAACGGGGCCGGACACATGCTCAATAAACCCCAACGGGCCGGAACCTATAGGCTTGCTGAACACAAAGTCAGACTCAAGGGTTTTAGAGTGGTATTCGGGAAAATAACCAGCGTATTTGCTGTTAGGGTCTTTCGCGTTTTGAACAGCCCGCGACCAAGGGAAGAATTCTACAACCAACTCATACCCCATATTGGCAAACGCCTGTTTGGCAATGGCCACTGTCGCCCCGCCTTGTGGTAATGAGGCACCGGAATATGGAGGCCATTCCAGAGTTGTCAGGTAAATCCGCTTCTCGTTAGTTTTCAGAGCATCTATCGCGTGCTTATCGGCCTGAACAGTCGTCGACAAAATACAAAGCACTAGAAAGAGCAGTCTTGCAACAGTGATATGTAATTCTTTCAAACCGTCTACACTCCCTGTAAACATCACAATACTTGGAAAACTGAATGGCGGGTACGACCTAAAGCCCTAGTTCGGAAGTAGCGTTCCCCGCCAGGAAGATTACAGCATACTGAATTGCTGACGACTTCCGGTTGAGAAAGCCGCGATTAATGAATATTGAAGGAATGGAACACAAGTGGTCAGGTAATCACGAATAAAAGCTTTCATATCTTCCAGAAAGTCTTCACTCTGATCACCTTTCAAAGCAGGTAAAATTACTGATACCCGATGCTTTCCTTCATGTGTTTTTGTCTCGTCAGTTACTACAACCGTTAGACTGCCCTCTTCAGCCGACCATTCAAACAGACAAAACATAGACGAATCCAACACGGTTTCATCAAACAAACTGATGGCTTTATCGGCACATTCAACAAAGGCGGCTTTGGCCGTTTCCAAGTCTGGCGCCTGATGTATCAAGGTATGTTGCTGCTGTTCGTTAGCGAGAAAATCTGTTGTCCAAGTCACGATTACACCTGTGCATCATTTATAAAGTGAATATATAAAGACGCGGAGTGTAACATTTATTGATGCGATAACCTGGAGAAATTCATGCGATAACCTGGAGAAATCACTCCTCCGTGCAAGCTACCCGGGTAAAGACATCAAAAATATCAGGGTCAACCTCATTACCAAAACAGCGTGTATGAATAAACTCCCCATCTTTGGAGTAGATGCTCGTGTTGAATACGATATGCTTCACGCCACGCTTGCCTTTCACCTTATACGGGTAATTTTCCAAACAGGCGTTCTCGTTTAATAACCTCATGAGCCGATCCAGGCTTCCTGGCTCAACCTCAAATTCTGAGACGTGATGACCCACGTACTCATCCTTTTCATAACCCAGGGTTTCTAACTCCTGAGCATTTGCGTAAATGATGTAGCCATCTCGACTAACACAATGAATGCCTACATTGGCATTACCCAACAGGGCTTCAAAATCTTCAAAGTGATCCACAACCCAGAAAACCTCAAACAGCTAAGGATGTATTTAAATTAGGTATATGGTAAGAGTAGCTCATATTCCAACGGCGTGATCTGCCGTTCAAACAATTGGACTTCAGACCACTTACAAGTCTGATACACATCAATAAAGTCCTGACCAAACCAACTTAACACCCGGTCATCTGCAGACATAGCCCTCAGCGCGTCCCGTTGATTATCTGCAATGTGTGGTGGATGCTGCTCATAAGCATTGCCTTCAATGGCTTCTGGTGGCGTCATCTGTTGTTGAATGCCTTCGACCACACCCGCCAATAGTACAGTTACCGCTAAGTACGGGTTGGCATCAGCTCCGGCAATCCGATGTTCAATACGCGTTGATTCTTTGCCGCCAGACGGAATTCTTATCGCTACCGTACGGTTATCCAGTCCCCAGGTTTTAGACGTCGGCGCAAAAGCCTCCGGAGACAATCTTCGGTAGCTGTTAATGTTTGGGCACAACAAAGCTTGGGTTGCGTCGGCCATATCCAACAACCCGGCCACCGCACTTTTTAATAGCGGATTTAATGTCGGATCATCCGCTGCAAAGACGTTCTTACCGTCCGAATCCATTAAGCTCAAATGCATGTGCAAGCCGTTACCCGATTCTTCAATGTAAGGCTTTGCCATAAAAGACGCCTGCATCCCGTATTTCTTAGCGACGCTGCTGATAACACGCTTTAACAGCACAGCCTGATCGGCCGCCGCCAGGATGTCATGGCCGTAATCTAGATTAACCTCGAACTGACCTGGCGCGTACTCGGCAATGACGGTATCCGCCGGAATATTCTGGGCTCTGGCGGTAGCAATCACATCACGAATAAAGAAATCATAATCATCTAAATCATCGACCGAATACGCTTGCTTGGAGCTCATTCGACGGTCTGTCCCCGGTATTAACGGGGGTTGAATCTGCCCTTGGTCGTTGGTCTGGCTATCAATCAGATAGAACTCCAATTCCAGCGCAATACCAGGTGTAAACCCGAGTGTATTGAATCGATCGAGAGCACATACCAGAACTTGTCTCGGGTCGGCAAAGAACGGGCTACCATCTGTTTCAAACATGGTACACAGAGCCTGCGCCCGATCACCGCCTTCATGCCATGGAACAAGAGACAAAGTTCCTGGTACGGGATAACACAAACGATCGCAATCCCCCACATCCATCCCTAAGCCGCTGTCTTCAACCGTTGTCCCAGTAGCGTCCAACGCCATAACAGACCCCGGTAGATAAAACCCTTTTTTATACACCTTAGTTAACAAATTACGTTCAATACGCTTACCACGTACCACACCGTTCAGGTCAGCAATGAGCAACTCAATAGTCTGCACATCTGGGTATTGCGCTAAAAAATCCAATGCTTCTTGAACATTTGCATGAGAACTTGTCATTCCATCACTTCCTATTAAGGTGCTGTGGCTCTTGGTTAGTGCCGGTTCGAATACTACCAGCTTTGAAAACTTCGAACTTTGAAAACTTCCAGCCTGAATACGGCTAATACATGGTTCTACCGACTTAGAGAAATCAAAGCGTCAACCCGCCCATACACAGGTATTTCACATCCAGATATTCGTCCATACCGTATTTACTGCCTTCGCGACCCATGCCGGATTCTTTCACCCCGCCAAAGGGTGCTAACTCTGTTGATATGATGCCTTCATTAATTCCGACCATACCGTATTCCAGCTCGGTGGCGACTCGCCAGATTCGGGACATATCTTGACTATAAAAGTAAGCCGCTAGTCCATAAGGCGTGGCATTCGCCAGCGCAACGGCTTCTTCATCGGTACTGAAGGTAAAAACAGGGCAGACAGGGCCAAAGATTTCTTCTTCCGCAATGCGCATGGTCGCATCTAAGTCGGTCAACACGGTTGGCTGGTAATAGTGCCCACCTAATTCGTGCGCACAGCCTCCCGTCAAAACACGAGCACCTTTGGTAACGGCATCCTTTACCAGAGCATCAACCTTCTCAACGGCCTGTTGATTTATTAGCGGGCCTTGTTGAACACCCTCATCCAATCCATTACCGACCACCAATTCCGCAGAACGCTTAGCTAGCTTAATGGCAAACGCTTCATAGATAGACTCATGAACAATGAATCGGTTCGCACACACACAGGTTTGGCCAGTATTACGATATTTGGAGGCCATCGCCCCCTCAACAGCGCTCTCAAGATCAGCATCCTCAAACACAATAAAGGGTGCATTACCACCAAGCTCCATCGACATGCGTTTTACCGTATCCGCGCCCTGCTTTAACAACAACTTACCCACCGCCGTGGAACCGGTAAAAGACAGCTTTCTAACCAGAGGATGAGTACTTAACACTTCACCTACCGCCTTACCTTGGCTCGCCGTTACCACATTAAACACGCCGTCCGGTACTCCAGCACGTTGTGCTAACTCCGCCAACGCAAGGGCTGTCAATGGAGTCGCTTCCGCCGGTTTAACCACCATGGTACAACCGGCGGCCAGAGCAGGTGCACACTTACGGGTAATCATCGCCAAAGGAAAGTTCCAGGGCGTAATGGCACTACACACCCCTACCGGCTGCTTTTGAACAATGATTTTTCGATCACCGAAGGGCGCAGGAATGACATCCCCATAGGCACGCTTTGCCTCTTCCGAGAACCATTCCATAAAGGATGCACCATAAAGAACCTCACCTAGTGATTCCGCTAAAGGCTTACCGCATTCCTGAGTCATGATTTCCGCAATGGCTTGCTGATGTTCAATAATCAGATCAAACCACTTCCTCAAAACCTGGCTGCGGTGCTTGGCAGTGGTTTTCGCCCATGCCTGAAATGCACGATGTGCGCTCTCGATCGCCTGTTCAGTATCCTGAGCACCGCAATCGGCTACCCGCGCCAATTGCTCTCCCGTAGCTGGATTGATAATAGAATACCGTTCTCCAGACAGCGCACCAGACCAACGCCCATCAATAAAGTAGTCCTGTTTTAGCAATGAATCCTGGCTTGAAGAAGTTGGCACGGTTATGGCTCCTGTTTAATGGTTGAACGCCATCAAAACGTTCAATTATTCCTATCATTATTAGATGATTTGTACAGAATATTGAACTACATTTGTAAAATATTTTGCAAAAAGCGTTTGAAATATTTTATACCACTGTAGTATAAGTTAAACAATCCTTAAACAGTTTCATCCGTTTAAGGGGCAATAAAAAACGCAGAAATTAGTCTTGGTAAATACCCAAAAAAGGCGCACAATCTGGCGTTATTTACTGTCAGGTATTTAGTTGACCGCTACAGACAGAGGCTTTATGAGTGACTATAGAAACGATCCAACCCTTAAACCGTTAGTCGGCGTGGTCAGTGATGTACAAGTCATCGGCCCTCACATGTTTCATACCTCCGGCGACAAGTACCTTCGTGCTTTATCCCAAGCCGCTGATGTCATTCCAGTGATTATTCCTTGCCTTCAAAACGACCAAGACATCAAACAGTGGGCTCGTCGGCTCGACGGCGTCTTTCTCACTGGCGCTTATTCCATGGTTGATCCGGCACATTACGGCGAGCAAAAACTCGATAAGCCTTATGACTATGACCCGCAACGAGACGATCTCAGCTTCCAACTGATTCGTTCACTCATTGAAGCCGACCTTCCCTTATTTGGCGTTTGCCGAGGCCTGCAAGATATCAATGTTGCTATGGGTGGTGCCTTGTATCAAGCCGTACAAGAAGCGCCGGGAATGAATGATCACCGAGAAGATAAATCCCAGCCTCTGGAAATCCAATACGGCGAAGCCCATAAAGTAACTCTGAAACCAGATGGATTACTCAACCGCATTACCGGTCGTTCCGAAATGCAGGTGAACTCCCTGCACTCTCAAGGGATTAAACAGCTAGGCGAAGGACTCACCGCAGAAGCCCATGCTGAAGACGGCTTGGTGGAAGCGATTAGTATCGATCAAATGACCTTCGGGCTGGCCGTTCAATGGCACCCGGAATGGAAAGTACTGGAAAACCCGATTCAACGAACCCTATTCGATGCGTTTGGCAAGGCTTGCCGGGCGCGGTAATCGCGGTACAGCTACATTACCCCGATGTATTTACAAAAGATGTTTGCATAACCCTATGCACTAAGAGTAAACGCATGAAAAACATAACAAAGTGGCTTAACGATAATAAAATCACAGAAGTTGAATGCATCACTTCAGACCAAACAGGCATTGCGCGCGGTAAGATTATGCCCACCGCAAAGTTCATTGCCGAAGGGGGCATCCGCCTTCCCGAAAGTGTCTTGTTGCAAACCGCCACGGGTGATTATCCGGACGAAGAACTCTATTACAGTTTGCTCGATCCGGCAGACATCGATATGGTACTGAAACCCGACGAAAACGCCGTTTTTACAGTGCCGTGGGCGCACGAACCCTCAGCTCAGGCCATTCATGACTGCTATGACTCCATGGGCAATCTGATTGGACTGGCCCCTAGGGCGGTTCTGAAAAAAGTGCTCTCGCTATACGCTAAGAAAGGTTGGCAACCGATTGTTGCGCCGGAAGTGGAGTTTTACCTAACCAAACGATGCACAGACCCGGATTTACCATTGGAGCCACCGGTTGGCCGTTCAGGTCGACAGGAAAGTGGCCGCCAATCATTCAGTATCGACGCTGCCAACGAATTCGACCCCATTATTGAAGACATCTACGACTGGTGTGAAGATATGGGGCTGGACATCGACACCGTGATTCATGAAGAAGGTGCCGCCCAACTGGAATTCAACTTCCGTCATGGCGATGCCTTAAAACTGGCTGACCAGGTGTTTGTGTTTAAGCGTACGGTTCGTGAAGCCGCTTTGAAACATAAAATTGGTGCCACCTTCATGGCCAAGCCTATCTCTGGTGAGCCAGGCAGCTCCATGCACATTCATCAATCCCTGGTGGATTTGGAAACCGGACAAAACCTGTTTTCCAATACGGACGGCTCGGCATCCAGCTTATTCCACAATTACATTGCCGGTCTTCAAACCTACATTCCAAAGATGATGCCCATCTTTGCACCGAACGTGAACAGCTACCGACGCTACTTACCAGGCGCTGACGGCAACGCTCCGGTGAACATTGACTGGGGTGAAGAAAACCGAACGGTCGGTTTACGGGTACCCAGTGCCTCACCAAACTCCCGCCGCGTTGAAAACCGATTACCCGGCGCGGACACCAACCCTTATCTGGTGCTGGCCGGAAATCTGTTGTGCGGCTATTTAGGCATCATCAATGATTTAAAACCAAGAAAACCGGTACAAGGCCGCTCTGGTAACGAAGCCGACGACAGCATGCCGTTTAATCTGGAAGCGGCACTGGACGCTATGGAAGAATGTCAGGAAATCCGCGACATTCTGGGCGACTTGTTTGTTGATGGCTTTATTGGCACCCGCCGGGCGGAATACGAAGGATTCAAACGGGTGATCAGTTCCTGGGAACGGGAATACCTGCTCAGTGCCGTTTAACGTTAGCCATACTCCAACCCTACATAAATCAAGCGAGTTAAAAGTGATAGCATGAACGCAGTAACTGGATCAGTGACCCCCGATCAATCCCCCGATGTAACAAGCGGGCTCGATCAATCCCAGATTCAACAAGATGCCAGTAATCACATTCTTCATCCGTTTGTGGACAACCACGCCCTAAAAGAAAAAGGTGCGCGGATCATTTCCAAAGCCGACGGTGTTTATGTATGGGACGACCAAGGCAAGAAATACCT
>JBFHTA010000043.1:0-18917 GCA_041590855.1 Pseudomonadales bacterium | reverse complement strand
TTGTGTTACGTGGTAACGTTTTTGGGTAACACTGATTAACGAGAGACGAGAGACGAGAGACGAGAGACGAGAGACGAGAGACGAGAGACGAGAGACGAGAGACGAGAGACGAGAGACGAGAGACGAGAGACGAGAGACGAGAGATCAGAAAGAAAACTTTTCCCTCTGAGAGCCGGGAAGCGGGCTCTCAGAGGTAAACCGCTTTTGCAGGCTGATCGTTATTATTGTTATTGATGATCAGCTCAATTCGGTGCCGATGTTATTTTTATTTTGAGTGGCATCCGATGATGGGATACCTATAACTAAGCTGGAGTTGCGCCAAAATTTAATAAATCACATGAAATCATGTGGTTATGGTTTTTAGTTATTCTGGTTTGTCAGTGTTTGTTTATGGATGCCGTTACTTTTGTTCAATAAGTGGGATTCACTTTGTCTGTTTAAGTAACAGTTTCAGCTTTTATAATCTTTAAAATGTGTTACCACCGAGCTCCCACTTTGGTAGTTTTGAAGTGAAACCCGCCGAATGGTCTTGCCTTTGCTAGACTAAGTCTGACACTCTTATTTGAGTGAACCTTGAGAAAAGGTCCTCACGTCTCAAGTGCTAGTAGATCGATTGTAGTTGTGGTGTATGCATCCGTATTTAAAGAAACTTGTGCAAAACCTGGACGTTGAGTTGTCCGATAAATCCCAGTTGGAGCCCTTGTTAGAGCAGGTTTCTGCTTATCTGTCTCATGTTGAATCTTTGTCGGCAGAGAAACTTCGTCAAGATCCTTCCGCATCACTGGACACGCCTTCCTTCAACCTGACTTCCCTGGACGAAAGTAATCTTAATCCGGAAGAACTGGTGCGCTTACTCAAAGAACAAGCGCAACAGTATGAGCGTCAGATTACCCAGTTAGCAGTGGTAAAATTGGGGTTGGAGGATTCACTTTCGTTGTTAAACACTACGCTTGATGCCACCAATGATGGTCTGATCGTATTTGATAAGCATCATAAAGTGGTGGCTCATAATAAGTTGTTGACGGATTTTTTTAGTATTAGCTCCGAGCAGGTGGAACACGCGTTTGTAGGCCATAACCTGAAAGCGATGTTGAAGCGCACAGTATATAACGATGAAACCCTGTTGGAGCTCATTCGCTTTACCAATCAGAATCCGGGTGAAAAAGCACACGGATTATTGCATTTCAAAAACGGCACTTATGTCGAATGTGTCTCCAAGCCCCGGTTTTTGGATCGTCGTATTGTCGGGCGGGTATGGAGTCTGAGGGACATTACCGATTTGAAACAGTCGGAAGAGCAAGCCCGGCATCAGGCGTATCATGACAGCCTGACGGGCCTACCCAATAGGGTATTGTTGCAAGAACAAATGCATCGGGCGCTGAAAGGGGCTCGCCATCATCAGCATCGTATCGCCATCTTGTTTATGGATTTGGACGGCTTTAAGTATGTCAACGATACCTTGGGGCATGACTTCGGGGATTTGTTGTTGTGCCATGCTGCCATGAGATTGAAAGACTGTATTCGGGACATCGACTTATTGGCGCGTTACGGTGGTGATGAATTCATTGTGATGATGGATGAAGTCCGTTCCATCCGGGAAGTTACCGATCTAGCGGATCGCATTATCAAAACGTTGGAACGCCCTTTCATTATTCGTGGTGAATCCTTGTACATGACCACGAGTATCGGCATTTCACTATTTCCCAACGACGGTGATGTCCCGGAAGGCTTGATTCGTGATGCCGACATGGCGATGTACCACGCCAAAGCCAAAGGGCGAAACAATTATCAGTTTTTTGCGAAAGAACTGGCGGTGCTGTCTTCGCATCGCTTGTCTTTGCGTAACAAGCTTAAAACGGCGATTGAAGAACGTCAGTTTTCATTGGTGTATCAACCAAAGGTTACGACAAAAGAAAGCCGAGTCGTTGGTGTTGAGGCCCTGATTCGCTGGATTCAGCCGGACGGACAAGTGGTCCCGCCCGATGAATTTATCAGTGCTGCTGAGGATAATGGCTTAATTCTGCCTATCAGTGACTGGGTGTTTGAAGAAGCGATCAAACAGGCTAAAGCATGGGAGCCGGTGGCTCCTAGTTATTTCACTGTAGCGGTGAATATGTCGGCACGGCAATTTCAGCAACCGGATTTGGTTGAAAACCTGATGGCGTTACTGGCCAAGTATCATTTGCCAGCCCGTTTTCTGGAAATCGAAATCACAGAGAGTATGGTGATGGACGATGTGGAGTCAGCCATCCGCGTGCTGGCACGGTTGCGCAAGTTAGGCATTCGCATTGCCATCGACGACTTCGGGACCGGCTATTCATCGTTGGGCTATTTGAAGTCTTTACCGATCGACAGTTTGAAAATTGATAAACGCTTTGTGGATGAGCTTTTCAAAAGTAAGGCCGATCGGGCTCTGGTCAGTACTATTATTTATTTATCCCATGTGATGGGGGTTCAAGTGGTGGCCGAAGGGGTGGAAACCGAAGAAGCGTTAAAGCTGTTAGATGAAATGACTTGTGACCTGATTCAGGGGTATTACTTCAGCAAACCCATTAGTGCGGAAGATATTGAGCAGATGTTAGTTAAGGAGTAGCCTAGGTAATCTCTTTAATATTCTCTAAGGTCGAAACATGGATGTGGTGTTCCTGATTAAGAAATGGGTGATTGCCTTTTTATCTCCGTTGTCTATTGCATTACTGATTGGCGTTTGGGCCTTATGGTCGCTGATGCGAGGTAAGACGAAGCGCGCTGGCGTATTAGTGTTTTTCTCCTTATTGATCACATGGGCGGCGTCGTTTAATCCCGTTGGTGATTTTTTAATGCGTTCCCATGAAAAAGGGCTGACGGCCTTTGAATATCAAGAGGCACTGAATGTTTCTGTGGTGCATGTGCTGGGAGGTGGTCACAGCGAGAGTGTTCGTTTCCCAACGGGGGCTCAGTTAGGCTCTTCTTCACTGGCTCGAGTGATTGAGGGGGTTCGTATTGCCCAGTTGTATCCGGATGCCCGTTTGGTGTTTTCCGGTTATGAGGGGTATTCCGGCGTAAACAGGTTAACCAATGCTGAAGTCGCTAAGGCGTTGGCGGTGTCGATCGGCGTAGACGAAGAACGTATTGATTTACTCACCGAAGCCAAAGACACCCGGGAAGAAGCCATTGATGTGGCTGATATGGTTGGTGACGGGCGTTTGGTTTTGGTTACTTCTGCCTCTCATATGCCGCGTGCTCTGACCATTTTCAAGCAGGAAGGATTGACGCCGATTCCGGCGCCGACGTATTTCTTAGGTGCAGATCATTCAGAACCTCTTTTCCCAACATATCAAGCCGTTCAAAAAAGTCAGCGTTACCTTTATGAAAAGGTTGGCATGCTTTGGGTAGAACTCAAAGCTTGGTTGAATAAGGAATAGTCATCCAGTAATCAATGCGTAGCTGCTCTACTCTGTGATACTGAATTCACAGGCGGCTGCCGAGCTGGTGATGGCCGAGTTGAATACTGGCCAACGTTCCACAATCTCGCTGTTACGAATAGCGAGTATGTTCCCAAACTGGAGAAACACGGCTTCACTCTCTCTGGGCCGCCAGAATACATGATCGTCCGGGTGTAATGTCATATCTTTCGGGCCGTTTAAAATGGCTTGATTAGCACTTTGCCCGTAAAGTGCGTTGTCTTTCAGGCGGGCATCCACCGGTTCTGCATGCCAGTTTCCACCATAGATGAACAAGGTCTGCCTGGCTCCGGGTTTCAGGCGACCAATCAATCGACTCAACCAGTCCGGCCCGGGTAACATCATTCCTGACCATTGTTTGAGGATAGGGCTGGCGATGAAACTGGCTGGCTGATACTCGCTAAGTGAAGAAAGATCAAAGTGACTGGGTTTGACCAGTGCACTGCCAACGGATAAATCGTTACATACGGTCGCAGTTTTATGCAGCTCGATGGTGGGGCTGCCTGCGCCATTGAGCAGCAATGATGGGGTACAGAGCTCCGGAAAATAGCTTTGTGCATAATCAATGAAGCTTTGATAGCAGGCTTGGCTTTTTTGATAACTGGTTTGTGTGGGTTCAACCCACTTAGGCAGCTTGCCGACATGGGCATCGTACCCCATGAACCCTGAGAACCTCAGGAACCTGGGGTGATTTCGAATCGTAGTGAGCATGACGTCGAGAGTGGTGGTGTTCTGAATCCCGCCTCTGTGTAACCCGATGTCAATTTCAATGCAGACATTTAGCACTTGCTGAAACTTTTGCGCAATACTTAGGTACTGTGCGAGTCGCTCTGGGGTGTCAACCAGCCAATGGAGTTGTTTCTCGGCATTAAATCCACTGTTTACAGTCGATAGTTGTTCATAAAAGCGAGTAACGGCCCGAGCAGGTAGGGGTTTTCCCAGCAATAATTCGCTGTTCGGAAACGACTGAGTCAGCTGACGTAAAAAGGGTAGATGGAACGTCATAAACTTTTGGCAGGAAAGCCGTTCTGCTATGTAGTGAAGTAAGCCCTCACACGGAAGAGATTTAGCTACCAAACGAATGTGGGTATCTTTGGGCAGTCGCTCCTTGAGTTGATTCAGATTGTGATCTAAGCGATCCAGATCAATCACTAGGTGGGGAACGCCTTCCCCCTGGCGCTTCAGCAGTTGGTTCAAAGACTCGAAATAGGGTGTCGTTTGGACAGAGATTGGGTTAGGCATCCGATTCCCCCAAAATATGCATCATATCCGGGTTGAGCATGCGTTGTTCCGGATCGAGTGTTTGTTGAATTTCTTTCCAGTCTCGCCACTTGGGGTAGAGCCTGGCAAGCTGGTGGTGCGCTTTGGTATGGCTTTTTCCCCAATGCGGCCGCCCCTCGAACTGATCAAAGATGGGTTCCAATTGTTGGAAGAGGGTTACGTAATCCTGTTTGTGATACTGATGGATGGAGATCGACGCTGAATCCCTGCCATAAAAAGGACTGAGCCAGATGTCATCGCCTGCAACATAGCGGTACTCGATGGGGAAAAAGGCCGCTACTTTGTGTTTTCTAAGGTGCGCAATAATGGCTCTCAGACAATCTGGCCCCAGTTCAGCCGGGACTTGGTACTCCATTTCGTTGAAGCGAACCGTACGAGGTGTGGCAAACACTTTATGCGACACATCAACGCGCTGGCTAGCACTGATAAACCGGGCAATCTGTCGGTGAACCACGGGAATCAGTTTCGGCACCCGTAGGGTTAATTCACAAAAGAATCGTAATAGGGTGTCGTCGGAAATGAATGGCGCTTTGGGCTCGAACGGTGATTCCCGGGTGGGATTTAACGTTTTCAAAATCACCTGATCAGAATAGGCTAAAGCGAAAAATTCCACATGTCGGTTTTCTGATTTCAAGGTTTCTATATTGGTGAGTACCTCATCGAGCGATTGCAATTCAATAGACTCTTTCAAGGAATACGCCGGACCGTTCTGTAACTCGATTTCAGTCACTACTCCCAGAGCGCCTAAGTTTACCCGTGCGGCATTAAAAAGATCTTGATTGTGCAAGGCCGAGCATTCCATGACCTTACCTTGTGGGGTGATCAAGGTAAGGGATTTTACCAGCCCTGAAAGGCACGGCAGCTTGGCCCCGGTACCATGAGTACCGGTTGCGACGGCACCGGCGAGAGACTGGTGATTGATGTCTCCCATGTTCAACATGCCTTGATTAATGTCGTCCAACAATGGGCTAAGTTGATGCAAAGGGGTTCCTGCCCGAATACGAGCTGTATGTGTGGTCTGATCATGGCCAATGATGCCGGTCATCTGATTGAGACTGATCAGCGTGTCTTCGGTTTTGGCGAGGGGTGTAAAAGAGTGGCCAGAGCCTACCAGACGTAATGGCCCTGTAGTGTTCTTTAATTCAGCCGTAAGTTCGCTGGTGGAAACGGGTTGTACCACTTTCTTTGGGAAAGATGTCTGATTGCAAGACCAGTTATGCCATTGCCCTTTAGGACTCTCCGGGGAATCCTTGCTGATCTCGTCAATGCTATCAAAGTAAATCATAGGGTGCCTTATTGTTATCGTTATGGCTGAGAGGTTCTCTGCTTTTAGGTAAGTATAGTATTGAGCGGATCTGATGTTGGGAATATCCAAGGGCTGTGCTTGGGCATAAATTCCATCAACTGGCCAGAATTCACAATAGGTTTGGTCGTTCGTTGTACAATTTTGAGTTGTACACAGGTTCTGTGGATAAAAGTGTGAGTAACGTATTCGAAACCCACTCAAACACCCGTTTTAACTGCCTTGGGCGGAATCGTGCTAAAAATAAGCGCTTTATTTTTGTTGTTAAGAATCAATAAGTTATATTGTTGTTGTTCAGGGGCTTGAAAAGTTGAATAACCCCTCTACACAGAAGTGTCATCAAAAAATTGATGTTGATAGCTGACTTGTTTTTGCCATTACTGAGGATAAAAACAGTGGTTTTTGTGGCGTTAAGCAGAATATTCAGAGGTCAAGGCGTTTTCCTGTGAATAAGTTGTGTTTAAGCTGGTAAATTCTTCTGAGAAATTTGTGCTAAAAAAAATGCAAAAATAATTGTAAAAAGTTCTGGACATTTCGATCGAATAAATATAGATTGCTTTTCAGCTAGAAAGAAAGTCTATTATTTACAACCTACATTTCGGTGTTTTCTCTGTATTACACGTCCTGCAGTTTTTAAGTAGTAAGTCATGATTTCCAAGCAACACCGCCTTTAAGGCAAAACTTACTTTTTAAATTCAGGATATTATTATGTCTAATACAGTTAAAGGAACCGTTAAGTGGTTCAACGAAACAAAAGGTTTTGGTTTTATTGAGCAAGAGAACGGTCCAGACGTTTTCGCTCATTTCAGCGCGATCACTGGTTCAGGTTTCAAAACTTTGGCTGAAGGCCAAGCTGTTGAGTTCACTGTAACTCAAGGCCAGAAAGGTCCTCAAGCTGAGAACATCGTTGTACTTTAATAGCACTACGAATTCTTAGAAGAAGGCAACCCAAACGGGTTGCCTTTTTTGTGCCTGCTTGAATGGCTTTTGTTCCGGGTTACACTCTTGTACCTCAGGTATTATTGCTGCTTACTCTTATTTCCTTCCAATTGTTACCGACGACTGTTTAGTTACTTTGAATGCTTAAGGTTAGTTGCTTGTATTCGTTACAGGTAATTGGTTACTTGAGTTAGTAGACGATCGGTCGTAAACTCACTCCTATGGCCAGACCAAGAAAAAACGAACACATTAAAGAAGCATTGTTGAATGTCGGACTCGATACCTTGTTAACCAAGGGGTATCACGGTACGGGCATCAAAGAGGTATTGGATCGATTGGGCGTACCCAAAGGATCTTTCTACCATTATTTCAAAAGCAAAGAAGCCTTTGCTGCTGAAGTAATTCATCATTATGCGCGAGAGCTCAATGATCGCTTAGCGGCATTGATGGCGGGTTCTGAAAAAACCGGCATAGCGGCGATTAAGCATGCATTTATGTTATTGGTGGAAGAGTACCGTTCCGGACAATGTGGTTGTATTTTAGGTGCGTTGGCCAGTGAAATTTCTGAAACCAGCGAAGTTTGTCGTCTGGCGATATTGAAAGAAGTTGAAAACTGGAACAGTATGTTGGCTGTGCTTGTAACGCAAGGCCAGCAAAATGGTGACATCCGCACTGACCTGTCTGCTGAAGTATTGGCAAAAATGCTTTGGAACTGCTGGGAAGGCGGGGTGGTAAGAATGAAAATCGAAGCGTCACCTACGGCCGTTGAAGACGTAGTGAACATTATGTTTGATGCCATGCTGAAGCGATGATGCGTTTGGCATAATCAGATAAGAATTGATGCGCTCCTTTGAGCGTTTTTATTTATTCTATTAATAGACGACCGGTCTAATAAATAAGGCCGGGGTGAATATCAACGAGGTAAGTTATGAACGAATTTTCTGTGTTGGGCCAACCCCTGGCATTGCCCTGTGGCCATCAAGTTAAGAACCGCTTTTTTAAATCGGCGATGAGTGAGATTCTGGGTACGGTAGATCATCAGGTCAGTGATGGCCTAATTCGATTGTATCGCCGTTGGGCGGAAGGTGGATGCGGCGTATTAGTCACCGGTAATGTGATGATCGATCGTCAGGCGTTGGGCGAGCCGAGAAATGTGGTGTTTGATGAACGTACCGATACGGCTAAAGTGGCGCGTTGGGCGGAAGCGGCCACTTCTCACGACACCGACTGCTGGGTGCAACTGAATCACCCTGGCAAACAATCACCGAATGCCATTAACCCTGATCCGGTGGCTCCTTCAGCCATTCCCTTGGGCAAAGGGCTGGATAAATTCTTTAACCCACCACGCGAACTGTCGGACGCAGAGATTCGGGATATTATTGGTAAATATGCATTTGCGGCCAAGATGTCCAAGCAGGCCGGATTCACCGGAGTGCAGATTCACGGAGCCCACGGATATCTGGTCAGTCAATTCTTGTCGCCACATCACAATCGTCGACAAGACCAATGGGGCGGTAGCATTGAGAACCGGATGCGCTTTGTTAAAGAGGTCTATCAGGCCATTCGTAATGAAGTGGGTGCGGACTTCCCGGTGGGTATCAAATTGAATTCTGCGGATTTCCAACGCGGTGGCTTCACCGAAGACGAATCCACACAAGTGATTCAGGCGTTGGATGAGATGGGCATGGATTTATTTGAGATCTCTGGCGGGAATTATGAAGCGCCAGCGATGACTGGGGTTAAGCAAAGTACTAAAGAGCGTGAAGCCTATTTTATCGAGTTTGCGGCCAAGATGAAGCAACTGATTAAGGCGCCTGTGGTGGTGACTGGGGGCTTCCGTTCGGCGTCCGGGATGGCGCAAGCGGTATCCTCGGGCGACGTCGATATGGTGGGGATTGCTCGTCCGTTGACCTTGCATCCGGACCTTCCGAAAGAAATCATCAAAGGGGTGGATGTAAAGAACCGGGTTAAGCCGTTAACCACAGGGGTTAAGGCATTGGATCAGGCAGGTATGTTGGAAATCACCTGGTACGAACAGCAAATGGCCCGAATTGCTGGCGGCAAGAAGCCAAAACCAAATATGAATGTATACTGGTCTTTGGTGCGAACTATGGCTAATAACGGTATTCAGGCGTTTCAAAAGCGTCGTGCCTAAGGCGTTTGGGTGTGTCTGCGCCCATTCTTTGGCCGACACACCCTGTTCAGTGTTTTAGCTGAAGTACTGAACAGAAACCTTAGTGAGAATGGGTGCTGGAAGAGTGCCCAGGTACAAAGCCTTGATGAATCAGTTTCGCAATGCGCTGATCGTTTTCATGATCGCCGATGTCAGCGTAGTCCATCCGTTCAAAACGATTGAGTTTCTCCAGCCATTGGCTGACTTCGTTCGAGTCGTAAAGACGTGATAACACCATAGTGGGTTGTCCTTGCACTATGATCTGTACGGGTACTTGGTATTTATTCAGTAATTCCACTTCCTGGGCGTGTTCCTTGCTGGCCAGCACTCGGCTGTCATAACGATTCCAGGAGGCGTTGCTGACAAAGTGCATTCTGTTAAGTGTTTCCGAAGCCATTAATCCCCGCACCTGTTTCCACTCAAGATTACCGTGTCCCAGTGAGGATAAATCCGACGGTTCATATTCAATCACCAGTTGCTCTGCTTCCATCCAGCGTTTAAACATGAGTTTACGTCTGATGGGTTGCCAGGAAACCAGGACTCCGTTGGCTTTGCGATAGAAGGTGCCTTGTTCTGTATACCAGACTTGCAGAGGCGAAATTGTGCCATTGCGTTGATCGGTCACAAAGTAGTCCAGCGCAAACGGGGCGCAGCCTTTTTGTATGCTGATGGGTTTGCAGTAGTCTGCCTGAACGGGCACAGACAGGAGTGTACAAGCCATTCCCAGACTGTAAATCACGGCTCGCAGTAAAGAAGGTAATTGGAGGTAGGTCATAATCGCTCCGGTGTTCATTGTTTTTTCATCGTCATTTCAATTAAATCAGGCTTTGCTGTTCTTTTGCTATTTGGCCGCACTTAAGGCGTGAAGACAGCTGATGCAGGCCATTGAAACAGAAGCGCATGGCAGTGGGATGACACGGCCATGCGCGGGCTTACTTGGAATATGACTTACTGATCATTGGCTTCGGCCAAGTCAATCAGTCCGGTCGCTTGATTAATGATGTGGAAGATCACGTTCTGCTCCAGAGTACCCTGAACCAAATGTGCCCATGGCCCGGTGGCATAGATGCCTACGTCTTCACCGGCATGGGTTTCAGAGCTGCGAGGTACCAGAGCTTCCTGGTGATAGCCTTGATCCGTGGTGTCGATCTCAGTCAGATCCTGACGGCCAGATACGGCGGGAGTGTTGTAACGAGTATCGCCACCCGTTTCCAACATCGCAAAGCCTCGGCCATTCATGTAGCCCACGGTGGTGTAAGGCATGCCGTTGGCGTCTTCCGATTGGTTATTGTTTTTATCTACCACCTTCCCCAGAATCGGATTGCCGCGCTTTGGATACCCGGCAATGGTGAAGACATGGCTGTGGTCAGCAGTGACTATGATCAGGGTTTCTTCCAGATCGACTTTCGCGGCGGCCGCTTTGACGGCGTTGGAGAACTCTACCGCATCGGTCAATGCTCGATAGGCATTGCCAGCGTGGTGACCGTGGTCAATCCGACCGGATTCAACCACCAACATAAAGCCGTCTTCGTCTTTCGACAGTAAATCGATGGCGGCTTCTGTCATTTCAGTCAAAGAGGGTTCTTCAGTGTCATCACGATCTGCTTCGTAGCTCATGTGCGAGGAAGTAAACAGGCCCAACAGCTTATCGGTAGTGTTGAGGTTCACTGCCGTTAACCCGGCTTTATCCGTGACGTAGGCACGAGTTTCATCTCCGGCAGCCGCTAACCATTCATTCGGCAGGTTGCGGTTATCGGCCCGACGGCCACCGTCGCTATCAGGAATAAAGTGACGACGACCACCGCCCAGTGCAACGTCAATTCCATCACCTTCGTCGAAGCTGATCAGTTGAGAGGCGATATCTTCACAGCCGCCTTGTGCTTTGGTGTCATCTTCCCAGTCACGTTCCGGGCCTATGGCATAGGTTGCTGCCGGTGTGGCGTGGGTAAGGCGAGCAGTCGACACTACGCCTGTGGCTTTGCCTGCCATTTCTGCCAGCGATACCGCAGAGACGAGCTCATTGCCTGCAACGCTTGCGCAGTCGGAGCGCTCAACGTCTTCATCCACGCCAATCACGCCAGCATCAGTTTTTACGCCTGTCATCATGGCGGTCATGGTACCGGCGGAGTCCGGTGTTTGTTGGTCGGTGTTATAGGTTTTAGCCAGTGCTGCGTACGGGAAGGTGTCCCAGGCCAAATTGTTTTCTTCACCACTCTCGCCTCGGGTTTGGCCTTCAAAAATTCGAGCCGCTGTGGTGGTACTGATGCCCATGCCGTCGCCAACGAATAAAATGACATTTTTTGCACGGTTCAGGTTTGGTGTGGTTGCGGCGGCTTTGGCCACGGCCTCTGCCCCTTGATTAAACCAGGCGTTATTTTCTGCCGCTGCAGTCGCGATTGGGTCAGGGGATGAGTTTGAGCTGCTGTCGCTGCTATTGTCACTACAGCCTGTCATCAGAGCAGAGCCGCTGATAATCGCAGCAAGTAAAGTTTTCTTGTAATTCATGAGGTTTCTCCTGCTGGATTAGTAAGCTGTTCCGCCAAGGTCAGCGGCGTCGTTAATAACATGGAAGACTTCGTTTTGTTCGATAACACCACTGAACAGGTGCGCCCCCGGACCGATGGCGTGAACGGAAATGTCTTCTCCAGCGTGCGTTTCAGAAGAGCGGGGAATCAGGGTTTCCTGATGGAAGCCTTGCCCTTCGGTATTGATGTTGGTCAAATCCACCCGGCCTTCAACGATTGCACTGTCGTAACGGGTGTCGCCGCCGGTTTCAAGGTCTGCAAAGCCACGGCCATTCATATAGCCAACCGTGGTGTACGGCAAGCCGTTAGTATCAGTGGCTTCTGTGTCATCGGTCTGAACGACCTTACCCAGGATCGGGTTGCCGCGTTTAGGGTAACCGGCAATGGTGAATACATGACTGTGGTCAGCGGTGACTATGATCAGAGTCTCTCCGTTGGTGTTATCCACAGCGGTTTGCACGGCTTCTGCGAAGGCGTGGGCATCGGTTAAAGCCCGATAGGCATTGCCCGCATGATGACCGTGGTCAATGCGTCCGCCTTCCACCATCAAGAAGAAACCATCCTGGTCTTTCTTCAGAACCTCCAGAGCGGTTTCAGTCATCTCAGCCAATGACGGCTCTTCGTTGTCGTCCCGATCGGCTTCGTAGCTCATATGAGAAGAAGTAAACAAGCCCAGCAATTTGTCGCTGTTGGCAATGTCTGCATTACTCAACTCGGTTTTATTGGTGACGTAAGTGCGGGTTTCAGTGCCTGCTGCATTTAACCACTGTTGGGTCAGGTCAACACCATCAGTACGACGACCGCCCTGGTCGGTGGTAATAAAGTGACGACGACCGCCGCCCAGGGCGACTTCGATGCCATCACCTTCGGAATAGTTGATCAACTGAGAGGCTATGTCGGTGCAATCAGTCGCATCTTCTGGCAATTTGCTGTCGTCTTCCCAGTCGCGATGTGGCGCAATGGCGTAAGTTGCAGCTGGCGTTGCATGGGTAATTCGCGCTGTAGATACGATGCCGGTGGCTTTACCCTTGCGCTCGGCCAGAGTCAGAGCAGACGTTAAGGCATTGCTTTCAATGTCTTTACACTCACCTTGCTTAGCCATAGGGCCAAGGCCAATAACACCCGCGCGGTTTTTTACGCCGGTCATCATGGCTGTCATGGTGCCTGCTGAATCTGGTGTTTGTTGATCGGTGTTGTAGGTTTTTACTAATGCGGTATGAGGAAAGGTTTCAAAACTCAGAAAGTGCTCTTCACCGCTGTTTCCTTGTAGTTGACCTTCCAAAATGCGAGCAGCCGTCAATGTTGAAATGCCCATGCCGTCGCCGACAAATAAGATGACATTCTTTGCAGTACTGATGTTGCGTGTTTGCAGGCTTTTTTGTTCGATCAGTTGCTCACCTTGCTGGTACCAAGCGTTGTTCAGTTGTGACTCAGGTAGCGCGCCAGCAAGAACGCCGGTTGACGCGCATGCCAAAGCGCAGGCGGCCGCCAGGCTACGTAGTTTAAGATTCATAATGTTTCCTCAGGCTAGTGCTTTTGAAACTTAGCGTGAGCGCTCCGCGATGCATTGATCCTTAACACTCCGATTCGAGACCTTGAAGGTCTGTGACGGGCAGAGGTAAAGAGTCCGGTACGTTCCGCTAATGATTTTTTAGTATCTGTCGTGCGTTGTGCGGGAATACGTTAGGTAGTGAAGGTTGCGATCCGGTTACTTTTTTATTAAATGATTGTTTAATAAAAATGACAGTACGATTATGGATGGTTGGATGTTGGGGTAATACTGGTGGACGGTATAAGTTGTAATGCATAGCCAGATAACTGGGATCAGGGGAGCACGGAAGGGGAGTTACTAATGGTTTCTTCAGGCGGAAGGTAGAAGAGTTGGTTAAGGCTGCGGTTAAACTCGTCTCTTAACTTAGGGTCATGAAAGCCCAGTACTCTCGGGGCAAGAGGGAACAAGTAGTGGTAGGTGACCGGGCTGGGAAAGCGGCCGTTTGAATCGTACCTTCGGTTGTAATATTCAAAGATACGATGTTCCAGAATAATCACATCCACCTGCTTGAGGTACAGACGTTCCAACTGCGCCATTTGGTTGATGGCTTCATCGTAAAACGGACTCTGTTTAATAACGTCGGCGAATGCTTTGCCCAGATATTTACTGGCGTTTTGAAAGGCCATGATCCGGTAATGCTTTAATTGATCGAGCTCATCAAGGGTGATCCCTGCACTGGTTAAACTGATGGCGACGTTTTGGTAGTGAATCACAGGGTCTGAATAATGAAGGCCACTTTGGGTTAGGGGTGCATTAATAATGGCGTCCACTTTTCGTTGTTTCACCAGCAGTTCGGCGCGCTTGTTGGAGGTAAAGACGATTTTTTTGATGGAGTGGCCAGCGTGCTCCAGCACCAGACGCACTCGATCCAACTGCACGCCCGATTGTGTTTCTTCAATAATGTAGGGTGGGATCGACTTACTGGTGGCTAACACTAACTCATCGGCCACGGATTGATTGAACCAAAACAGGTTCAGCAGGGTCAGAATCCTTAGGTAGAATCTACGTGATGTTGGCATGGATGCTATCTGTGACACTATGAATCAGTTAAAGTTAATTGGTACTCTGCAAAACGGACGTTCTCAACGAGTAACATGCGTTTCCGAGTGCGCAATGCATCCATGCGTTTAACCATCATACAACAATCTGTCCGCAGACAGAATTCAGAGGTAGATCATGTTAAAAAAAGGACGTCAATTGGGCTCGGCCCTAATCGTCAGTGTAGCATTAATGGGATGTCAGACTCTGACGAAAGAGAGTCCGTCGTCGCCTGCTGAGCATTTTTCAGGGTATCTGCAGGATTATTCATTGCTTGGTGAAACGATCGCTCAGGATTCGTTTGCGGTTCGACGCTGGGTTAGCCCCAAGTTGATGTCGGGCGATTACAAGAAAGTGGAATATGCGACGACCCAATACTTCCCTGATGTGCGAGCTAATGATCATGTGTCGGATCAACTGCTGACCGATATTCTGGTTTACGTTGATGCGCAACTGCGATTGGCTTCTAATTTTATTTCTCATGATATGCGCGATACCGGGACGAAAACCGCCATTGTAAGAACAGCGATCACCGCAGTTGAAACCGTCAATAAAGACTTTGAGGATCATGAAACTGTTTCCCAGGCATTATTGGCTGCGGCTGAAGATTCGGCGATTAACCCTCATAATGACGATGCGGTAATTGCGTTTGAGTTGGATGTCAGGGACAAAGCCACAGGCGAGTTATTGGCCCAATCAGTGGTGACAGGGGTTGCACCGACCTACCGGGTCAATGGAACTGAAAAGGTGTCGCTGGCGTTGTTGAAACCGACCATTGATCAGTGGATTCAGTTTGCAACGCAACAAGGTCAACGAGCTGCACACGTTCAGTAAGGCAATCTTTTATTCAAGCGACATAGTGAGTCGTGTTTATTGCAACGCGCGTTGTTGGAATGCCGACGGCGACAGTCCGGTGTTGCGTTTAAAGGCCCGACCGAAGTTGCTAGGGTCGGAATAGCGTAACTGCTCTGCCACCGAATCCACTGAATGACCTGCCGCCAGAAGGGTTTGTGCGTGTTTGATCTTGGCGGCTTCCGCCAATGCCCGATAACTGTCGCCGGTATTGGCCAGCTTTCTTCTCAAGGTACGACTGCTCATATGCAGCATGGCAGCCAGTTCTTCCAGGCTGGCTTGTTCGCCACTGGGTGAAAAAATCAGTGCTTTCACTTGTTCCACCAAAGAGGTCTGTTGCGGTAAACGCGCCATCAGTTGGTTACAGGCATGTTCAGCCTGTTTTAGAGCGCTGGGGTTCGGCATGGCCATCGGTAACTCCAGTAACGCCCGTTTAAAACATAAGGCGTTACGTGGGGCGTTGAACATCACACCATCGAAGAAGGTGTTCTTGTAATGTTTGAAGTAATCCGGCTCCGGATAGCTGAGCTCCACATGCCCTTGATGCATCAGTTTCATGCCAAAGAAGAAAATACTGGTCTTTACCAGGCAGACAAACACGGTTTCGATCTGGAACCGATAGCTTTCCGACATGGGTTGGTTGAAGTCGAAGATTAATACCGCAAGGTCGTCTTCGTATTGCAGTTCCAAACGCGCATGAATCATTCGCGTTCGATAGTATTTCAATAGCAGTTCAATGGCTTCTTTCAGCGTATTACAGCTAAGCACTGCCTGACCCAGGGCGCCGTGCGTCATCAAGTTTAACCGTTCACCAAAGGTCAGCCCCATCCAGGGAGCACCACTGATTTCCAATACCTTGTCAATTAGGAGGTTGCTTTGCGCCAGCGACAAAAAGGCATCCTGGCTGGACAGCAAAGCTGGACGAATTTCACACTCGTTAAGTATCTCCAATGTTTGCTGTTGCTCCAGATTGAGAGTGTCCAGCAAAAGTGCACCGTACTGGCCATGTAATGCAGGTTGGTTATTCACTGGGCTGTCCTTTTTGATTCCTTGGCTGCTGAAGGGTGATTGCCATACACCTGTCGATGGAACGAGGTTGTTTATCGAAGGCAGTGATCCATGATGCCTAAAAAGTAGTCGATGTGGAAGAGTTTTGGCCGAATATGACCGATTGATCGTCTGCAAATGACCTTCTGAAGATCAGCAAAACAGGGAGAATAGACGGGGTGAGTTTGCTAATGAAACCTGTCTCCGGTAGCGACTCACAAACCGCGAGAACGGTTCGCTACTTATAGATTCGGGCAGTTGCGATTAATGGGGTTGACCGGTTAATTCACTGCCTATTTTTTTGATTTTTCGTTATTCGAGCCGTGATACGTGCTGTCATCTGCACCATAAGGAGTTTTTGTTATGCCAGAATTTAAAGCCCCGCTTAGGGACATGCGCTTTGTGTTTGAAGAGTTGTTGAATTCCTATCAGCATTACCAGAATTTTGAGAAAGGGAAAGAGGCAACCCCTGATATGGTAAATGCCATCATGGAGGAATGCGCCAAGTTTTGCGAACAAGAACTGGCACCTTTGTATCAGTCTGGTGACGAAGAAGGTTGTCAGCTGAAAGATGGTGAGGTTATTACTCCGAAAGGGTATAAAGAGGCCTATCAAACTTATGTAGAGAGTGGCTGGCAAGGTATTAATCATGACCCTGAATATGGAGGGTTAGGGCTACCGATTTCATTAGGGGTGTTGAAGTCGGAGCTGATTTCCACCGCAAACTGGTCGTGGGGCATGTACCCGGGGCTGAGTATCGGTGCGATGAATACCATTTTCTTACACGGTGATGAGGCCCAGAAACAAACCTATCTGACCAAGTTAATTGATGGCAGCTGGACTGGCACCATGTGTTTGACGGAACCTCAGTGCGGAACAGATTTAGGCCAGGTGAAAACCAAGGCCGAGTTGAACGCTGATGGCTCGTATAACCTTACGGGTACCAAGATTTTCATTTCCGCTGGTGAGCACGATATGGCGGAGAACATTGTGCACATTGTGTTGGCCCGTCTGCCGGATGCGCCAAAAGGAACGCGCGGTATTTCGTTGTTCATTGTGCCTAAGTTTTTACCGGATGCTGATGGACACGTGGGCGAGCGTAATGGCGTGGTGTGTTCCGGTATCGAACAAAAGATGGGGATTAAGGCGTCCTCAACCTGTGTAATGAGTTTTGATGGGGCAAAAGGGTTTCTGATTGGCCCACCGAATAAAGGGCTGCAGTGCATGTTCACCTTTATGAACACCGCACGTATCGGTACCGGTTTGCAGGGCTCGAGTGCCGCTGAACGCTCTTTCCAGGGGGCATTGGCATACGCCAAAGAGCGCTGTTCGATGCGCTCTCTGAGCGGCAAAAAGGCACCGGAGAAGGTGGCTGATCCAATCATTTATCATCCGGATGTCCGTCGCATGCTGTTGACCCAAAAAGCCTTTGCCGAAGGCGGTCGGGCGATGATTTATTACGCCGCGAATATTGCTGATTATTATGTGGACGGGGCGACCGACGAAGTGCGCGAGCGTGCTGACGATGATTTGGGTTTCTTAACCCCGATTTTGAAAGCCTTTTTGACCGAAACCGGCTACGAAGCAGCCAATCTTGGGGTTCAGGTGTTTGGTGGTCATGGCTACATCAAAGAATGGGGTATGGAGCAAATTGTGCGGGATACCCGGATTGCCACCTTGTATGAAGGCACTACGGGCATTCAGGCGTTGGATTTACTGGGACGTAAAATTTTACTGGATCGTGGCGGTGCGTTCCGCCGTTTCACCAAAGAAGTGAAGAATTACTGTGCCGGGCGTTCCCCTTACGTCAGCGGTAAAGCTCGCTCCGAGATCAAGCCTCTGATAAAACGGTTGAAGCAATTGAACGGTGAATGGACCCGGTTAACCATGCGCGTAGTTTATCGCTCCATCAAGAACCGGGATGAAATCGGTGCCAGTTCGGTGGATTACTTAATGTACTCAGGCTACGTGGTGATGGCCTACTTCTGGGCCATGATGGCGGAGAAAGCGGCTGAACAATTGGCGGCGGGTACATCAGAGACCGAATTCTATCGTGGTAAAATTGAAACGGCCAAGTTCTACTTTGATAAGATTTTGCCAAGAACGTGCGGGCATCGTGAGTCGATCTTGTCTGGTTCTGACAGTTTGATGGCAATTTCAGAGGAGGCGTTTGCCGCTTCGTAATCGGGGTACGCTTGTGTAGTTAGGTTTGAGCGGAGATCGGATGCCGCTCAAACCGTTGTTCAATCTACCGGTCATGCGATTCATGTCCGATTTTCACAAAAAAGGCTTGAGTAACATCCTGTAACTGCATAGTCTGTTTGGTGAACTTCTGTAGGCAGAAGTTCCTATACCTCATATCCTTCGGTGAGCAATAACCACCAACAGTGGCCGGTACCCATACCGTATTCACTTTAGGATGAGCCAATAAAAATAACTATAAAGAGGACAACAGCATGACAGCCAGGATTCGTATACTTTTTCTCAGCAGTGTGTTGGTGATGTTATCTGGGTGCGCGTTATTTGCACCTAAAGCGCCAGGCGTGGACCGCCCCTACACCGGGTTTATGGATGATTACCGTTCTTTCAATGATGTGGAAGTGGATGAGCGGGAGTTTGTAGCAGCTAAGGCCTGGATTGCACCGGGCGTCGATCTCAGTCGATATCGGACGGCCATAGTGGAACCGATTCGCATTGAGCGCGGTATTCATCGCGACCGTCAGGTTACTAATAAAGCGTTAAACGATATTCGTAAATACATGGC
>JBFHTA010000042.1:0-19128 GCA_041590855.1 Pseudomonadales bacterium | reverse complement strand
CGATTGGCAGATATACGGACGGTTACTTTCTAATAGTATTCGTTTGGAGGATCAAACTGGGGATAACGCAGAGTTTAATTTTGATCAGGGTCTTGGCGTACAAGAAATGCCAACAGCGATTTTTGAGCTACGCACCAAGCCTGATGACAAGGTACTGGTCACTTTTGTTTATCATCAGTCGTCACGTTCAGATTTAATAGCCTCTTCGATGCCAGGCGCTTGGGATAGATCACTGTTATGGCGTCACTTTTAAAGTACCGAGCTTTTACCTTAATTGAGTTGCTGATCGTACTTGCGATTATTGGGGTGCTGATGCTGGTGGCACTGCCCAGTTACCGGCAGTTCATTCAAACTGAGTACCGTTCTTTAGGGCAGCAATACCTATTGGCGTGTGCTTCTAACGTTGTTGAACAAAAGATTAAGCTTGGGAGTATGTCGCAAGTGATGGAGCAGTTTGGCGGTGAAGCGTTCGCAGATCTATGCCAAACTCGTGTGCCTGAAGTAGGTGATCCGGTGCAGTATCAGATTGAAATCAACCTGCCTGATGAGGCGTCCGGTTATGTGTTAATGGCGTCCCCTCTCTCAGAACTTACCCGCGAGGATGGGATATTAACCTTTTCTTCTCATGGTGTCGGTTGCCGGATTACCAAAGATGGAACTTGTTTTCCTTGGTGAGACAGCGGTTGCAATACCTCTGCTCTGAATCAAATCATGGTGGTTGCTGATAACACCTCAGGCGGCCTTGCCCTGACAGCTTACCGGTGAGCCTTGGCTACCATCTACAATGCCATCTTGATTCCAGTCTTTGGCCAAACGGGCTTTGCCGCGTCGGTTGATGATGATTTGACGAGCCAGTTGAGAGTCTCCGTTACTTGGGCAAATAGTATAACGGCCGTTCTGGTTGTTGGTGAGTCCACCTGGCGTCATTTGAAGGTATCTATGGCTGCCAAACCAGGATTCCGATTTGATATAGCCTTCAAGGTTGAGTTGCTCAACACGAATGAGGGTTTCATTCGAATCCAGCTGCCGGTCCTTGTCTTGATCGATAAAAATCATCAAAGCACCTTGCCAGGTTTTGGAGCAACTTTGTTGATCTTCAGTGGGACAAAGAGTGATAGTGCTGTCGGTTTCTATGGCGGTATAGCGGGTAAAATTGATGGCGTCCATCAAGGTATTCACCGCAGTATCTACATTGTGTTTGTTTTTCCATTGGTAAAACGAGGGCATGGCCAGATATGCAGTGATGGCCACGATAGCAATTACAACTGTGATTTCGACCAGAGAGAAGCCATGTAACGTCTTTTTCATAACTAACCAGCGAAGAACCTTATTTCTTATTCTTATTATGGAGTTGGGTGAATATTTTAATGAGCACTGGTTCCAAATTTCATATTAATAAACGTAGGCTTTTGAAACAGAATGTAAACCCGATGCGGTAGGCGAGGAGGCCGTTAGCGAGCAGTGAGTCTTTCTCTTATTCCATATCAAGCTTTTTCAGCTTATAGCGTAAGGCCCGGAAGGTGATACCCAGTCGCTTGGCTGCTGCGGTTTTATTCCAACGGGTTTCTTCTAATGCCTGTTGGATGGCTTTCTTCTCAATGCTTTCCAAATAGTTGTCGAGCGACTCAATTTCCGAAATATCCAATTCGGATGGGTCATGATCCAGTGTATTTCTGGATTTGCTGACCGGAAGCTGGAGGTCTTCTATGCGGATGACATCGTCTTCGCACAGGGTATAAGCGCGTTCAAGGATGTTCTGTAATTCTCGAATATTTCCTGGAAACGGGTACTCCTTTAAAGCCGTCATTGCGCCGGAATCGAGCTCAATGTGATCCATCTGCCATTCAGAGGCGATCTTATCCAGCATGTAATGCGCCAGCAGCGCGATATCTTCCTGACGTTCTCTTAAAGGAGGTACATTCAAATTGATCACATTGATTCGGTAGAACAAGTCTTGTCGGAAGCGACCTTCATCCACCTCGATGGTTAGATCTTTGTGAGTGGCGCTGAGGATTCGCACATCAATGGGGATTTCTTTTTGTTCACCCACAGGGCGTACTGACTTTTCTTGTAAGGCACGGAGCAGTTTAACTTGCATGGTTAACGGCAGGTCGGCCACTTCATCCAAGAAGAGGGTGCCGCCATTGGCCGCCTGGAAGAAGCCTTCTTTGTTTTCTGAAGCCCCGGTAAACGCGCCTTTCTTGTGACCAAAGAATTCGCTTTCCATCAACTCGCTGGGAATGGCACCACAGTTAACGGCGATAAAGGGGCCGTCCGAGCGGGGACCTAAGTCATGAATCAGTTGGGCTGCCAGTTCTTTACCACTCCCTGATTCCCCGTGAATATAAACGGGGGCTTGGCTACGTGCTAGTTTCGCTACCTGTTTGCGCAGCAACTGAACCGCCTTGGATTCGCCAAGAATCTTGGACGTTGCATTAGTGGGTGTTTGTGTCGCCTCTGTTAATGCCTTGGTATTTTTCTCTTGAGAGGGAAGTCGCAAGGCTGATTGAACCAGGTCGCGTAAGTGTTTTAAGTCAATCGGTTTTGAAACAAAGTCAAATGCTCCGGCTTTTAATGCCGTGATGGCAGTTTCCATGCTGCCATACGCAGTGATGACTGCAACCGGTGTGTCCGGGTAGGTTTGCTGAATATGTGCCACCAGATCAATACCATTTCCGTCCGGCAGGTTCATGTCGGTTAGGCAGAGGTCAAATGTCTGTCGTTCAAGAAAATGCTTGGCCTGCTGAATGTTCTCAGCCAGAGTGGCATCCAAGCCCATCCGCATCAGCGTAATATCCAACAATTCACGAATATCGGGTTCGTCATCAATAATTAATACATGCTGATTCATACTAAATAATCTTATCCGGATGCGCGAAAGTGATTCTAAATTGGCTGCCTTTGCTAGGGTGCTTACTGTAGTCTAGGTTGGCTTGGTTTAACTCGCACAACTCTTTCGAAATAAACAGCCCCAAGCCGGTACCTGCGCTGTCTGTGGTATAAAAAGGTTCAAACACCTTATCGGGTTCAGATTCAGATACCCCAGGACCATCGTCGATGACATCGAGGTAAGGAAGGCCGGATTGTGGGTCTACATCTGTCAACAGCTCCACAGTGGCCTTACCGGTAGCCAGTTTGCTGTATCTTAAACCATTTGTAATTAAGTTCGTAATCACTTGTTCTAATTGACTGTCTACAAATTGAGCAATTATGTGCTCTCTAATCGTTAATGTGATTTCGTTCTCAATATTCCCTTCTTTGAGGGTTTCGACCAACCCGGGAAGCCAACTCGTTAAATCGATACGGTCAGCGGTCGCGTTTTTTTGTCGTGAAAGTTGCAGGACGTTTTCAATAATACGATTTACCCGAAGACAATGATTCTGAATGATGGTCGCCAGTTTCAGGTCGGCTTTGTCCAGGTTTTGGGATTCTTGCATCAACTGGGAAGCGTGACTGATAGCCCCAAGTGGATTACGGATTTCATGGGCAATACTGGCGGTCAATCGCCCTAGGGAAGCCAGTTTGAGTTGTTGGGCTTCACGTTTTAATTTCGACGAGTCTTCGAGGAAGATTAAAATTTCTTCCGAAGTTGAGGTTAATCGGGCAAAGCTGCAACGAACTTCTGCATGACCACCTATGGACGTGTAAGTGGCGAATTGGTGTTTGAGTCCGGATTTCCAATCAGACAAATACTGGCAGATTAAAGGTGGGAGTTGGGTTAGGTGGGATACCTGTTCTAGCTCCGATTCGTAAGCCGGAAGCAGTTCTTTGGCGGCTTCATTAACCAGATGTACTTTGCCGTTGCCAGTACAAACGATGATTCCGGTGCGCATTCGCTGGATGATCATTTTATTGAGGTGTTCAAGATTAATGATTTCCCGAGCTTGCTCTTTAGCCAGTAATTCACTTTCATCAATGCGTTTGGTGATGTGCTGAATTAATACAGAGGTTCCGAAGTACATGAGTCCTTGCAATCCGGCACGAACATAACCGCTGGCCGCTGCATTATTTTCAAGCTGAAGATAAAACTCCATATACAAGGTGCCAATGGTGGCAATGGCTGCAAACAATAGCCCAAACCGACCGGTGGTGATGATGTTGCCACAGGCTACGGCAATGATGATGAGGTTGCCGAGTCCACTGTGAATACCGCCACTGGCGTACATCAGCACCGTTAGGAAAGCGATATCCAGCGAAATGGTGGTTATGATGTGGCCAATACGAACTTTACGAATGCTCATCAATAAGGCAGTGAGGATCAAGGCTACGAATAAATAGCTGTAGCTGACTGTTTGATAGAGCTTAAACGTGCTTAGCGTATCGGATTGAGTTCCCAGTACGGCACTCACCGCAAGAGCCAGGCTTAATGAGAGTAACAGGCGATAATAGTTGTAGACTTCAATCAAACGGCGATTAGGAAGCCAAAGACCTTGAGGCATTGAATAAATACATCCTGTATGACGAGATTAGGGGTGATTCAAGATTAACATACACAAAGCCATATTGTGCTTTGATAAATGGTATAAGATTTAAGACAATACGCACCAGCATTAATACAGAGTTAAGGAACGCACATGGCAAGATTATCCGTTGTAATGGCACAAGTTAACCCCTTAGTAGGGGATATTGAAGGAAATACTCAACTGGTGCTGGATAAAGTAAAGCTTGCTCAATCGGATTACAACGCCGATCTGGTGATGTTTCCTGAGCTTGTATTGACCGGATACCCGCCCGAAGATTTATTACTGCGGCCAAGTTTGGAAAAGCGGATTCATTCCGCCTTGGAACGACTCAAGAAAGAGTTACCGCAGGACGTTTACGTAGTACTGGGCTTGCCATTGAAAGAGTCCAACCGTCTATACAATTCGGCTGTTGTGCTGTTTGCTGGAGCGGAGTTGGCTCGATACCACAAACAGAAATTGCCTAACTTTCAGGTGTTTGACGAGAAGCGTTACTTTACAGAAGGTCAGGCAAAAGCTGTGGTGCTGGACATTGAAGGTATTACCTTTGGCATCACCATTTGTGAAGACGTCTGGCACGATGCGCCCGTATCCGATGCGGTGGATGCCGGGGCTCAATGCATACTTAATTTGAATGCCTCTCCTTTCCACAGAAACAAAGTGGCCGAACGCCATGAATTGATTGAAGAGCATTGCCGCAAACATCAAATCAGTTTGTTGTATGTAAACCAGGTGGGTGGACAGGATGAATTGGTCTTTGACGGCGCGTCTATGGCCGTGGATACCGAAGGCAACCGTGTGGCGTTGGCACATCAGTACCAGGAAGCCTTGGTACCTGTGGTGTTGGATGCAGTGCATGATCGTGTGCAGATTTCAGGCGAAGTGGTGGACGAATTGTCTGAACACGCGTCTGTGTATCAGGCGTTAGTAACCGGAGTGCGTGACTATGTGAATAAGAACCGCTTTAAGGGCGTGGTTCTTGGTTTGTCTGGGGGGATTGATTCGGCACTGACATTGGCGGTGGCGGTTGATGCCTTGGGGCCAGAGCGTGTTGAAGCTGTTATGATGCCGTACAAGTATACCTCTCAGATGAGTCTTCAGGACGCAGAAGCGGAAGCTAATGCACTGGGTGTCCCCTACAAAGTTATCCCGATTGAAGCCTCTTTCAATGCCTTTATGGGCATGCTTGAAGATGAGTTTGAAGGGACTCAACGTGATACCACCGAGGAGAACCTTCAGGCCCGTTGCCGTGGTGTCTTATTGATGGCTATTTCAAATAAGAAAGGCTATTTGGTACTTACGACAGGCAATAAGTCAGAAATGGCGGTAGGCTACTCTACCTTATACGGTGATATGGCTGGCGGGTTTGACGTGTTGAAAGACGTACCTAAAACTCTTGTCTATGCGCTTAGCCGCTATCGCAACACGCTTTCGGAGGTGATTCCGGATCGAGTGATTACTCGCCCACCTTCAGCGGAACTGGCTCCTGATCAAAAAGACGAAGATTCTTTGCCTCCATACGATGTTCTGGATGAGATTCTACGACTGTACGTTGAAGAGGATGTGAGTGCTGATGATATTGTTGCTCAGGGCTTCACGAAAGAAGATGTGTACCGGGTGGTTCGCTTGGTGGATTTGAACGAGTATAAGCGTCGGCAGGCGCCCATTGGCATACGCATTACCCAGCGTGGTTTTGGTAAAGACCGTCGCTATCCGATTACTTCCGGATGGCATATTGGTGAGTAATTACTCATCCCGAGGTAAGCTCTGTTTAAATGGGAAAGGCCAGCGATTGCTGGCCTTTCTTGTGTTTGGGCTAGTATTTTTCAGCCATGTTGATTAGCCAGGGTTCTCTAGCTGTAGTCGTAGAAGCCTTTTCCTGACTTGCGACCTAACCAGCCGCCACGCACGTATTTACGCAGTAATGGATGTGGGCGGTATTTGCTGTCGCCAAACTCGTCTTGTAATACTTCCATGATCGCCAGGCACACGTCCAGGCCAATCAGGTCGGCCAACGCCAGTGGGCCCATCGGATGGTTTGCGCCCAATTTCATTGCGGCGTCAATGTCTTCTGCTGAGGCAACGCCTTCCGCAAAGATGGCAATGCCTTCGTTGATCATAGGAATCAAAATACGGTTTACCACGAAACCAGGGGCTTCAGCTACTTCAACAGGGGTTTTGCCAATGTTTTCTGTAATCGCTTTAACTTGATTGAAGGTTTCATCGCTGGTGGTAATGCCACGGATGATTTCAACCAATTTCATGATCGGTGCCGGGTTAAAGAAGTGCATACCAATCACTTTGTCCGGGCGGTTTGTTGCGGCTGCCACTTCGGTAATGGACAGAGATGAGGTGTTGGTCGCGAAAATGGTGCTTTCCTGGCAAACGGCATCCAGCTCGGCGAAGATGCGTTTTTTGATCTCCATGTTTTCTACGGCGGCTTCAACAATGAGGTCGCAGTCTGCTGCATCCTGAATATCTACGCTGCCGATCAGCTTGGAGCGAATGTCATCTGCCTGAGCCTGGCTCAGCTTTTCTTTAGACACCAAGCGATCAAGGTTTTTCTGAATGCCCGCCAGTCCACGATCTACAAATTCTTGCTGAATGTCTCTTAATACTACCTGGAACCCTTTGCTGACAAAGGCCTGTGCAATGCCCGCACCCATAGTGCCTGCACCAATGACGCATACTTTTGACATGTTCATTTCTCTCTGTTCACTTGTCGTTGTTAAGAATCTTAAATCAGTTGAATGATAGGCGATTGCCGAACTGACTCGACGCTGCGCGGCAGAGTAGCAGGAGTCATAGAAGGGAGCAAGATTACTCCCTTAAGAGGTGGGGTTAACAGTGTGAGTGGGTGGAAGCGGGGCTTGCTGACTCAGAGTTAAGCCAGCATTGATTGCGAAACCTTCAGTTAAAGTCGATTGTTGATCGTTTTAAAGAGCTCAATCAGTTGTTTGGTGGAGCTGTCTTGCCCGTTGGTTTCATTTTCACCCGTGATGATTTGGTAAATATGCTCCCCGAGTTCTTTCCCTAGTTCTACGCCCCACTGGTCGAAGGAGTTAATATTCCAGATCACCCCTTGGACAAACACCTTATGCTCGTACATGGCAATCAGCGCACCAATGGTTCTCGGCGTCGATTTCTCAAACAGAATGGTGTTGGAAGGGCGGTTACCTGGAATCACTTTGTGAGGCGCCAGCTCTTCCACCTGCTGATCGTTCATACCTTTGGCTTTAAGTTCGGCCTTTGCTTCTTCCAGTGTTTTACCCTGCATCAGTGCCTGGCTTTGGCTTAGGCAGTTCGACAGAAGTAACGCATGATGATCGCCGATGTGGTTGTGAGTACGTAACGGCATGATGAAGTCGGCAGGCAGGAAGTGGGTGCCCTGATGCAGTAGCTGGTGATAGGCGTGTTGGCCGTTCGCTCCCGCGCCACCCCATATGATTGGGCCGGTTGACCAATCTACGGGCTCGCCTTTATGTGTCACGCTTTTGCCGTTACTTTCCATATCCAGTTGTTGGATATGAGCAGGAAGGGCTCTTAGGTAATGATCGTAAGGCAGGATTGCATGCGAGTCGGCGTTAAAGAAGTTGGAATACCAAACGCCTAACAGCCCCAAAATTGCAGGAATGTTTTCTTTCAGTGGCGCAGTACGGAAATGCTCGTCCATCTCGTGCGCGCCAGCCAATAGATTCTTGAAGTTCTCAATCCCGATCGTCAGTGCTATGGGCAGGCCAATTGTGGACCATAATGAGTAACGGCCACCGACCCAATCCCACATAGGGAAAATGTTTTCTTCACGAATCCCGAAGTTATAGGCTTTTTGAGTGTTGGCGGTAATGGCCACAAAGTGCTTATGAACGTCTTCTTCCTCGCCTCCGTTACGCAGGAACCAGGCTTTCGCCGACTTGGCGTTCATTATGGTTTCCTGAGTACCAAAGGATTTTGAGGCAATAATGAATAGGGTGGTTTCAGGCGACAGATGTTTTAGCTCTTCAGTTATGTGGGTGCCATCAATGTTGGCCACATAATGTAAATTGATGCCTGCTTTCCAATACGGTTTTAATGCGGCAGATACCACTTTAGGCCCTAAATAAGAGCCTCCGATACCCAGATGCACCACGTCAGTGAATCGTTTGTTGGTGTAACCTCGCCACTGAGCACTGTGTATCGACCAGACGAACCGCTCCATTTGGTTCAGCGCGGCTTTTACTTCCGGCATGACGTCTTCGCCGTCTACCTTAAATGGTTTGGGTGTCGGGTTTCTCAAGGCGACGTGCAAAGCGGGACGTTCTTCAGAGTTGTTAATCTTCTCGCCATCAAACATCGCTTCGATGGCTTTTGGCAACCCGGTTTGCTCGGCCAGTTCGGTCAGCAGGTCAAGGGTTTCGTTATTGATCAGGTTTTTGGAGTAATCCAGATAAATTCCTGCCGCTTTTTGAAAGAACCGCTCTGCTCGGGCTGGGTCTTTGGCAAATTCGTCTCTGAGGTGCAGTTGTTTAACTTGTGCCTGGTGCGACTGAAGCTGGTTCCATATAGATAAGGTGTTCGGGTATTGCGATGTATATGGAAGCTCTGACATAGCGTGTGTCCTTGTGATTGGTGGAGCCGCTCATCCTTTTGGAACGTTCCGGGATTACAACCTATAAGTGTATTTATAAAGGCTTATTTCAAGTGATAAGGCTACTTTATGGGAAAAGGAAAAAGGATGCAAAAAGAAGGCCTCATTATGAGACCTCCTTTCTAAACGGTTGCCAGGAAGGCTTCCGGGATGTTGGATCAGGCGACCTGAACCGGGATGGCGTTCGCGCTGTGGCTGACTTCGTTGCCTTCCTTCAGGTAGACCATCTTAGGCTTATGGTTAGCCAATTCAGCGTCGGTATAGTTACCGTAAGCACAGATGATTACTCGATCACCTGGGGATGCTTTATGGGCTGCAGCGCCGTTCATGGAGATAATGCCTGAACCGGCTTCGCCACGAATGATGTAGGTGGTGAAGCGTTCACCGTTTTCCAGGTTATAGATCTGAATTTGTTCGTATTCACGAAGGCCTGTCATATCAAGTAAGTCAGCGTCGATGGCGCAAGATCCTTCATATTCCAAAACGGCATGGGTTACTCTTGCTTGATGCAGTTTCGCTTTCAGCATTATGGATTGCATGGATAAATCCCCTCTACTGGATATCGATGAAAATCCCGATCGTTACTTGATGATGTCTTACGTAAGTGCTGAGCAAACGTCCGACCAACTACGACCTGAACAAAGTGCGCGAAGTATGCCCGAAAGCGCATGAGTGATCAATCAATGAACACGCATATTATGCACTAAAGCGCCGGGATTCGGGCGTGATAGCGACCAAATGAGTCGCTAGTCAGACTTTGAGTCCGCCAGTGACACCACAATATTGTCGATTAATCTCGCTTTACCCAGATAGGCGGCGGCCAGAATCACCAGCTCCTGATCAGAACGCAGGGCAGGTTCCAGGGTCTTGGCATTACAGATATCGAAGTAGTCTGGCGTGAAGCCAGCTTGCTCCAACGCATGGTTTGCTCGGGATTGAATGCCTTTAAAGTCGGCCTGACCAGAAAGGATAGCTTCTTTGGCCTCAGAAAGGGCTCGGTAAAGCGCAGGTGCGGTGTCGCGTTCTTGCTGTGTCAGATAGCCGTTACGAGAGCTTAATGCCAAACCGTCGTCTGCTCGGGCGGTGTCTGCACCAATGACTTTCACAGGTAAACACAAATCTTCGACCATTTTTTCGATCACCATCAATTGTTGGTAATCTTTACGGCCAAAGATGGCGAAGTCCGGTTGGACGATGTTCAGCAGTTTACAAACGATGGTCGCTACGCCCCGGAAGTGACCTGGGCGACTGGCTCCACAGTACACATCGGAAATATTAGGAACTTCGACGACAGTGTGGTTTTCCTGGCCGACCGGATAAATCTCTTCCACACGGGGACGGAATAAAAAGTCGACGCTGCCGGTAGCGATCAACTGTGCTTCGTCTTCTTCCGGTGTGCGTGGGTAAGATTCCAAGTCTTCGTTTGCGCCAAACTGAAGCGGATTCACAAAAATGCTGGCGACGACACAGTCTCCTTTTTCAGCAGCTTTATGAATCAGGCTGATGTGGCCTTCGTGAAGATTACCCATGGTAGGAACAAAACTGATGCGCTCTTTATCAAATCGGCGCATGTGAAGTTCTTTACGAAGCTCTTGAATACTGTGAATGATTTTCATAATCGCAATTCTTGTAATCTGTCAGGAATAATTCGAAATCTGGCCCACGGCCAAGGTCAAAGCATGGCCTAACCTTGGTGGTACGATTTGCTGTGAATCATTAATCTCGGATATCGCTCAACAGCCGTAGGTGTCTATTGTTGAACCGGTCTGTTGAGTGTTTCGGGTTACTTGAAGGTGTGTTCTTCAGACGGAAACGCGCCTGATTTAACATCTTTGATGTAGGTTTCTATGGCTGCTTGGATGCTGTTGCTGCCTTCTAAAAAGTTCTTAACGAACTTGGGGCGATGACCTGTAGTGGCTCCCAACATATCGTGGATCACCAGCACCTGGCCGTCAGTCTTGTTACCTGCACCAATACCAATTACAGGGATATCCACCGCCTCGGTAATCTTATTGGCCAAGTCACAAGGTACGCACTCCAGCAGAATGACATCAGCACCGGCTTCCGCCAAGGCAACTGCGTCGGTAATCATTTTGTCTGCTTGATGATCCTGACGCCCTTGTACTTTGTATCCGCCCATTTTGTTGACGGTCTGTGGCGTAAGCCCTAGATGCAAACACGTCGGGATACCGCGTTCACTTAATAGACGAGTGGTTTCTACCAGCCAGTCACCGCCTTCCAGTTTGACCATGTGCGCACCGGATTGCATTAGTACGGCTGCTGTTTCCATGGCTTGTTCCGGGGTGGCGTATGACATGAATGGCATATCGGCCATTAACAAGGCACCCTGATTGCCGTTGGCAACGCATTGAGTGTGGTACGCCATATCTTCAATGGTGACAGGTAAAGTGCTGTCATTACCTTGCAATACCATGCCTAACGAGTCTCCGATCAGGATGACTTCTACGCCGGCACTGCTCACTAACTGAGCAAAGGTTGCGTCGTAAGAGGTTAAACAAGTGAACTTCTCACCCGATTGTTTCATCTCTTTAAGAGTATTGACTGTTACTGCCATGGTGTCTGACCTAGCTGTTTAAGAAGTGCGCATGTTATCACACAGAACAAGATAGTTAAGTGCCAAAAACGGCTTTTTGTGTATTTATGTATCGAAAATGCGCAACCTATTGCAACGGATCAATAGATCAGGGGAGTACTACTCCGGGGATGAGCTCAATGCTGTTTTCCGGGCAGACTTTAAGTAGTTCGGATAATTGGCTGCCATCTGGCAGGGTGAGATCGGGTGTAAGGTCGGACAAAGGTATTAGTACGAAATTGCGTACTTTCATCTGGCAATGAGGCACGATCAGCCGGTCTGATTTGATCTCTTCTTGGTTGAATAACAGGATATCAAGATCCAGGGTGCGAGCACCCCAGCGTACAGTTCGTACACGACCATGCTGGTTTTCTATGGCTTGCAGAAGATCCAGCAGTTCAATAGCTGATAAAGAAGTGACAAGTCGGGCGGCGGCATTTACATAATTGGGTTGGTCTTGTGGCCCGACCGGAGTGGTATTGTAAACGTGCGAAAATTCAATGTCGTCGATGTCCGGATGTGCAGATAAGGCCTGACTTGCGGATTTAAGTTGGGCAAGCGGATCTTCCAGATTGCTGCCCATTCCTATGTATGCAATGTTGGTCATGCGTATCCCTAGCTGTCCTGACCTTGAGACGGCGTGGGTTTCGGCTTTCGGGATCGTGACCGGTTTGGATTGCGAGAGCGATTGCCGGACGGTTTACCAGGCGCTTTATTGCCGGATGGTTTCGCACCAGGGCCACGTCTGCCTCTGCGAGGATGGCCTGACTTAGTCGCCATTTTTTGTTTGGCGTTATCGTCGCTGTTCTGGAAGTCTGTCCACCAAGCTCCTAAGCCATCCAGGTTCTCTCCGGCTTGTTCGCGCAACAAGATGAAATCATAAGCTGCACGGAATCTTGGATGCTCAAGCATTTGAAAGGCTTTCTTGCCGTTACGTCGTTGTAAACGTAGCTGCAAATCCCAAATTTCTTTGATGGCCGTCGAGAAGCGTCTTGGTATGGCGGTGACTTTAACTTGTTCATCCAATACCAGTTGCGCAGCTTTGGTCAGCGCAGGCACCGGTGGCATGTATTCTTTCTGTTCTTCCCAATGTTGCTGAACTTTTGGCCATAAGAAGGCCGCAAACAAAAAGATTGGCGTGACAGGCTTGTCTTCCGCAATGCGTTTGTCGGTGTTCTGACAGGTGCATGTAATGAGTCGTTCAACAAATCCGGATTGGTCCTGATTTAACAGCGCATCGGTTTCCGGAAACAAAAAGCGGAAAAGTTGATGCTCTCTCAGTAGCAAGAAAGATTGCTCTGCATGGCCGGACTGAAATAACTTCAATACTTCATCAAATAAACGCGCCGCTGGAATGTTCAAAAGCAGTTTGCCCATCTCCGGGATGGGAGCTTGGGTTTCCTGCTCAATAGTAAAGCCGAGTTTGGCAGCGAATCGAACGGCTCTGAGCATGCGAACCGGGTCTTCCTGGTAACGTACTCGCGGCTCGCCAATCATGCGTAACGTCTTGTTGGCAATGTCTCTCATGCCTTGGCCATAGTCATGAATGGCAAAGTCAGAAATTGAGTAATACAAGGCGTTGGCGGTGAAGTCGCGACGAGCGGCGTCTTCCTCAACCGTACCGTAGACATTGTCTCTTAACAGCATACCTGCATTGCTGGTGGCGGACTTGTGCTGACCTTTGATTTGGGCAACGGGTGCAGCGTCTTCCGGATGGTTCGCCCTGAAGGTGGCAACTTCAATGATTTCGCGCCCAAAGTGGACGTGGACCAAACGAAAGCGGCGTCCGATCAATCGGGAATTACGAAACAGTTTGTGGACTTGTTCAGGGTGCGCATTGGTTGCAATGTCAAAATCTTTGGGTTGATGATCCAGTAGGATATCCCGAATGCAGCCACCCACTAAATAGGCTTCAAAACCTGCGCTTTCAAGACGATATAAGACTTTTAGGGCATTGTTACTGATTTGCTTACGAGAAACCGGATGTTGATCGCGACTAATGACCGACGGACCTGACGTGTCAGAGTGGTTCTCGGTTTTACGATTCAGAAAATGTTGGACGCGTTTCTTGATGCCCTTAAACACCATAACTATCGATTACTTCTTTTAAAAATTTGAATGGAAGGAGCGAGCCCATATGGGTTTGCAAGCTCAGGATTGTGCTTGGAGTGTACATGAGCAACACTGCTAACACAAAGAAAAGCACACATAAATGACCACGAACGTATGATTGAACGATAAATAAAAACCAAAGAAAACTGTATATCAGGAATGCCTATACACAAGGGAACACGTACAGATAAGGAGATAAAGCATACAGGCGGTTATTATTCTTTTTAGTGCCTGCTAATCCATTCCAACGCTGGTTTGAAAACAAACCAGAGGGCGTCCTGCCCAATTGCTTAAAACGATAAGTTGCATTTTGAGAGCGTCTTATACTGTTCTTTCGTGCCCCGATTGTTATTTTTATTGTTGGGGCCTTTGTTCACCTGTTTTTATTTTTATTGTTGGTGATGGAAAGTACCTTATACATCGCACACAGGGTGCCAAAAAGTAAAAAATCAATAAAAACAGTTAGTTAGTTTTATTGTTGGTGATTTTGGGATTCTGAGTTTACATGGTGTGTTACGAAAAATTACCAATGAGTGTTAACTAAGGTAACAAATGAATAGGTTGGAAGATGGGTAACACTTTGAGGGCACGCGATGTTATGAGGCATACAAAAAAGCCTGTGCAGGGAATCTGTCACAGGCCTTTGGTGTTTAGACTGCTCCGATCGAGCAGAAATATATGAACTTAGGTGATAAGTGTAGTGGATCAGGATTTCTTTCTGCGTGGAATGCCCAAGCGTTGGCGGCGTTCCCACAAACTCTTGCGGCTGATGCCCAGCGCTTTCGCCAGTTCGGTTTCACTCATACGGTCTTGGTTTTCTAAAACAAACTTCTGGAAGTAATCTTCCAGCGAGAGACCTTCCTGAGCGTTTTCTTCACTCACCGGTGCGGCGGCGGAAGCGGTTGGCTGAACGGACACGGCTTCACTGGCGTCCAGATCCAGAGACAAAATTTCTGCTGTGATCAGATCGTCTTCACACATGATGACGGAGCGTTCAATGGCGTTTTGCAATTCACGCACATTGCCAGGCCAACTGTATTGTTGGATGGCGGTCAGGGCATCGTCAGAAAGCTGGACTTCATCGCAGCCTACTTTTTCACAATGCAGTTTAAGCAGTTCTTTAGCCAGTTCGATGACGTCGCCTTCACGCTCACGAAGCGGTGGTAACTTTAATGAGACAACGTTCAATCGATAATACAAGTCTTCACGGAACTGGCCTTCGCTCACCATGCGCTTCAAATCACGGTGGGTAGCTGCAATCAATCGTACATCGACTTTTTTGGACTGCACCGAGCCGACGCGTCGGATTTCACCCTCTTGCAGAACGCGTAACAGTCGAGCCTGGGCTTCTAATGGTAGCTCCCCGATTTCGTCCAGAAATAGGGTGCCACCGTCTGCGGCTTCTACCAAACCGTTACGAGCCGCTGTTGCGCCGGTAAAGGCTCCTTTTTCGTGTCCGAACAGTTCGGATTCAATTAGAGTTTCCGGAATGGCCGCACAGTTCACCGAAATCATGGGTGAGCTAGCACGTTTGCTGTGCTCATGAATGGAGCGGGCTGCCAACTCTTTACCTGTGCCGGATTCCCCAAGAATTAATACGGTGGTGTCGGTGGGGGATACTTTCTGCAAACGTTTAAAGAAGGTTTGCATGGCCGTGCAGGAGCCAATGATTTGTGTTGGCGCTGACTTGTTTGTGCCGCCTTGCGGGGTGGCACTCGGCTTTTGAGAAACGTGTGGACGATTCAAAATATCCGCAACAGACTTCAGCATTTCCTCGTGATCGAACGGCTTTGCGATGTAATCGACCGCGCCCATTTTCATGGAATCGACAGCAGAGCGCAGGCTCGCATAACTGGTCATGATCAGCACCGGAACACCGGGGGATTGTTTGATCAAGTCGGTGCCTGGTGCGCCGGGTAGACGAAGGTCACTGATGATTAAGCTGTAATCCGCCAGGTCATAGGAGTCGGTCGCTTCCTGAACGGAACCGGCGTCATCCACCTGATAACCGTTGCGTTCGAGTAACCGCTTCAATGCTGAGCGAATAATGCCTTCATCTTCTACAATCAAAATTCGTTTCATGAATTTCCCTTAAAGCCGCAATATTCTAACGTTGCCTTTGCTATTCAGATGCTTCAGGTCGTTCTGGATCATCGTCATTATCGTTATTATGGCGTGGTATAGTAATCGCAAACCGTGATCCTTTTCCAGTCTCCGGGTATGCGGGGCTATCCACCTGAATGTTGCCATGGTGTTCTTCTATGATGCTGTAAACCATTGCCAGCCCCAGTCCGGTGCCTTCTCCCGGCTCTTTGGTAGTGAAGAAGGGGTCAAAGATCTGGTCGATCTTATCTTCAGCAATTCCGTGGCCTTCATCGATAACTTCAATGACGCATGATAGCTCGCTGGCCATGGATCGAACGATGACACTGGTGCCATCCGGCGAGGCGTCGCGGGCATTACCAATCAGGTTTACAAACACCTGAACCAGGCGTTGGGCATCGCCAATCACTTGCAGTTCCGGATCACAGTGATTAATAAATTCGACATAGCGCTGGTTCTTCTGGCTCAACGTCAGCAGGTTGATGGCTTCGTTAATGCATTGGTTAATGTGTACCGGTGTTAACGAACGATCCGACTTATGGGTTCCGGCGTGAGCAAAGCTAACCAGCGTTTGTACGATGTTGGAAACACGCTTGGTTTGCTCAATGATCTGTTCCGCCATGTCTTTGAGCTCAGGGTTGTCGGTTTCGTACTTGATGTCCTGTGCCAGACAGTTAATGCCGGTAATCGGGTTACCAATCTCATGCGCCACCCCCGCTGCGAAACGGCCAATAGAGGCCAGGCGTTCACTGTGGATCAGCTCTTCTTCCAGCAGTTGAGTGTCGGTCAGGTCTTCAATAAGAATGACGATGCTGCCAGTGTAGGGGGAATCGATCTGACGGTCCCTGAATATCACGGCTTTGTGTAGATTGAACCAGTGGGTTCGCCCCCCGAATTCCACGGTTTTCTTGTGGTGATGGGTGGATTCATCTTCGGTGAAGGTCTGCAACACATCACCCCAAGGATCTGGCACGGTACTGATATGCGCACCGACAATGTCCCGTTCGTCGACTTCGGTCAGTTCCGAAATAGCGCGGTTCCACATTAGGATTTCACCGTCGCCGCCAATCGAACACACCCCCATGGGTAAATTCTGAAGGGTCATGCGGTGATAACGGCGTAGGCTGTCGAGCTCCGCCGCCAAGCCGGTCATTTGTTGGTTGTAGTTTTCAATGCGGCTCTCGATGAAATGAATGTCGTCGAGCGCGCCACCGACCGGGGTTTCTTTATAAGGAATGTTTCGGTCAAGAATGCTTTTAGCTAAGACTGGCCCCATCAAACCGGAAAGGTTAGCTTCTAACTGATCTCTCAATCGACGCAAGGCATAAGGGCGGTCTTCGTGTAACGGTAATTGCAGATCGAGCAAGGCACGATCGACTTCACGAATGGCGGTTTTAGTGCCGAGTGGCTTGGCTAAACGTTCGCGGAATTCTTCAGCGCTGAGGATGTCCAGCTGACGACGTTGCGGCGTGGTCAGGGTATCTACGGCACAGGCTTGGGCGGTGGCTTGTTCGTCTTCGTTGGTTTCGGTCATTACGCTGACCAGAATGAACAGGGTGACGTTGACCATGGTGGCGCCCAAGGCAATCAGATAGCCGGATTGCTGGCCCGCAAAGGTATAGGTAAAGTCATAAAAATCGAGCACCGAATGGCCGGATACCAAGGGCACCAGAATACCAATCACCCAGACGGCAATACCGCCGACTAATCCGGATAAGAAACCTTGACGGTTACCCGTTGGCCAGAACAGTAAGCCCATCACGCCGGGTAAGAATTGTAAGGTGGCGACAAAGGCGGCCAAACCGAGATCGCTGAGGTTTTGATCGGTGCCAATGGCCAGATATAAGAAGTAAGACGCGGTAACGATGGCAATGATCAGAATGCGACGAATCCACAACACATTCTTATAGATATTAATGCCTTCGCGGATCGGTAATGAAGGCAAAATCAGGTGATTCAGGCACATGGCAGACAGAGCCAAGGTCACCACTATGATCAAACCACTGGCGGCAGCCAGACCACCAATAAAGGTCAAAACGGTTAACCATTCGCTGCCTTCGTGCAGGCCGATAGTGAGTGTGAAATAACTGGGTGAGTACCTGAGCCCCAGTTTCAGACCGGCCCATAAGATAATAGGAATTGGCAAACTCATAATCAGCAGGAACACCGGCATGCCCCAGCTGGCGGTGTTCAGTGCCCTGCGGTTCATGTTTTCGGTGAACGTCATGTAGAACATATGAGGCATCACCACCGCACTGGCAAAGAACATCAACAGTAACGCATGCCAAGGGCCTTCGTTGAGGGTGGTGTGCATGGTGCTTAACAGGTCTTTGTTGGAGGTCAGCCAGTCCTCCATGTCATTCGGCCCGTCAAACACATAGAAAATGCCGTAAAAGCCCACGGCCAAAATCGCCACCATTTTAATGATGGACTCAAAGGCGATAGCGACCACAAAGCCTTCGTGCTGGTTGCGGGTGGAGGTATGGCGTGTTCCGAAAATTACCGCAAAGACGATCATCAAAAAGCAAAAACTGACACCAATGATTTGGGCGGGTTGCTCGTTGTTGGTCATGATCAGGACGGTATCGACCACGGTCTTGATTTGAAGAACCAGCAGTGGCAGTACACCTATGGTCATAAAACCGGTGGTGAGAATACCCGCCCAGGAACTGCGATAACGGAAGGCGAATAAATCCGCCAATGAGCTTAACTGATAAGACTTAGTCAGTTTGAGAATGGGCTGCAATAACACCGGGGCCAGCATGAAGGCACCGGCAAGCCCTAGATAGAAGGCCAGGAAGCCAAACCCATATTCGTAAGCGAGCCCGACACTGCCATAAAATGCCCACGAGCTGGTGTAAATGCCCAGCGATAAAACATAGGTTAATGGATGTGAGATTAGGCGTCTCGGGAACCAGCCTTTGTCGGTAATAAAGGCAATGCCAAACAGCATTAACAGGTAGCCGATGGCAATAAAGCTGATGGAGGCTAAGTCAAAAGTCATCGTCACCTCGCTGTCGGCTGAGCCAGAAGGAGAGGATGATTACAAACAACCAGATGATGTAAGGGCGATACCAGGAACCCCCAGGCTCCAGCCACCAGTTCATGATGATGGGCGAGAACACATAGATGCCCAGTACCATCAGGAATAACAAACGATAGACGTACATGTCAGACTATCCAACTACTGTTTTTAATGACAAGTGTTTTTAACGACAGCTGTTTTAACTACTGCT
>JBFHTA010000041.1:0-19263 GCA_041590855.1 Pseudomonadales bacterium | reverse complement strand
CCAAAGAATCCAGGAAAACACCACGGTTTCATCCGGCTTACATTGCACGGCCATCGGGAAGGAAGTCACCTTCCCTTCCGGAACATCGTCGCCCCAACTTTCTACCACTCTAAGCGCACCGTATTTTCGAAAAGCTTTCGCGGCCTCTTCGGCATGTTGCCGGTACTCGTCCCGCTTGTCGGTGGGTACAGCGCATACGTAACCATCCAAATAACTCATCGAACACCTCCGGAGATTCTTTGTAGTGAAATGTCGTTAATCAACTTCTTCATCCGGTGCGTACGGCGGCAACATCACCATCCACCCCAGGCCGAACTTATCCGTTACCTGACCATAGAGTGGTGACCAAAAGGTTTTCTCTAGCGGCATATGCACTGAACCACCATCTGCTAATGCGTTGAAAACACGATAGGCTTCGTCTTCACAAGAGAGGGTCAGTGCCAGATTAAATCCTTCAAAATGAGGAGCATCATTACAACCATCGGAGGCCAGAATCCGCATATCCCCGACCGTAAACTCACAATGCATGATTTTGTCTTCAAAACCGGCTTGTAACAGTTCTTCGGGTAGTGGGTCCGGGCTTTCATTAAACCTCAGTAGCAGTTCAACCTTGGCGCCAAGATGTGTTTTGTAATATTCCAACGCCTCTTCACAATGCCCTGAAAAGAATAGATAAGTACTGAGCTGAGCGTTTTTCATCGACAGAGTCTGTCTTATTGCTTCGTCTTGCTCTCTGAGTGTTCCGTCCGGATCTACATCCTCAAAATCATCCATCTCATACATAGGACGAATATCGATGTCTGAGGCTTCATCCATTGGATTAGGGCATTTTTTCACCCACTCCACCGCTTCGTCGAGGGAAGAAACGTTCCAAATCCAATACCCTGCCACTAACTCATTGATTTCAGGAAAGGGACCCTTTGTCACAGTTCGAGTATCGCCATCAAAACGAACACGGACAGCCTCACTGCTCGGTTTAAGCCCCTCCCCGGCCTCCATGATTCCTGCGTCAACCAGGGTTTCATTAAACTCCCCCATTGCTTCCATTAACGCTGGACTTGGTAGCACACCAGCTTCAGAGCTTTTGCTCGATTTAACCATTACCATGACTTTCACTGTGCTTTCTCCCTTTTATTATTGGATGGGGTCGATAACTTACTATCTACCCTTTAAACCATAGACGAATGGTTTAAAGCACAATCAATTAACTCTGAAAAGGGGGCTCTAATTTACGTAAGCATTTACCTACAGACGAACTCGATCTTCGAATCATCGGGTGAGTTTTAGGCCTCAAATGACCGAAATATTTCTAATACTACAGGCACAACCGACACGACCAGTAATCCCGACATAGTATAGTTAAACCACTTCCTGTGAGTTTCGGATTTAAGAAGCTGTTTCAGCAAAGTACCAAACATTAACCAGACACCCACACACGGAAACGACACAATCAGAAAGGTTAAAGCAATGGTAAGGTTCTGGCTGTAATAGCTGGCACCTAACGAGGTAAAGGCCGCAATCGCCCCGGTCGCCACAACCCAGGCTTTGGCATTCACCCACTGGAACAAGGCACCTTTCATGAAGGTAAGTGGCTTGCCCTGGTCTTCAGCACTGGATACACCGCTGGAACGCGCAATCAACCACGCCAAATATAAGAGATAGGCGGTTCCCAAACATTTAATGATGAGATGCAATACAGGAAAGAGTTCAAACAGTTGGCCAAATCCCAAGCCAACCAGTAACAACATCAGTGCAAAGCCAACGCAAATGCCTGTTAACAAAGGCAGACTCTTCTTCACACCAAAGTTCACACCAGAGGTCATCACCATGATGTTGTTCGGACCTGGTGTCACTGATGAAGAAATGGCGAATAACACCACTGCGTAAAGATATTCCATGTGAGCTCCCTCTCCAATATGCCTAGGGAACCTCTGAATAAGTCCGCTCTAGCTCAGCGGGCGCTAGAAGCCTTGTCAGCCCGAAAACGTTAGAACAAGGCGAGCTTCGTAGAGAATGTCGAGACCTTTTCAAGAAGTTCAACGATGTTATAACGTTTTTAAAGCCCCGCCCTTCGGGGCCTTAAGAGAAATGCCTCTTTTTTGTTGCGGCTTTTTGACGTAACCCGTTATGCCTTCAAAACCGCGCCTCAAATAGACATTTCTCTTATAGGCCTGAGCAGAGAGGGACTTATTCAGAGGTTCCCTAGACACATATCTATTGGGATGATCACATGGAATTCAAGAAATTACCCAACCAATTGATCAGGAAACTGCTGTCAGCTCTGACCGGTCATTGGATGTATAAAGTGTTTTCGCTCCGGTAAAACCTGAGTAAAAAGCCATATGGGCAGACTTTGAACAGGTATCCTGGCGCTGTTCATAATCTTTAATCCAGGAGAGCAACATCGGCAAGTTGTTATCCTGCGCTTCCTTTGACTCGTATTTGTGAGGTTCCCAAGGTCGACGTTTTGCGTTTTCAATGCACTGTTCAACAGGCAGGTTCAGATAAATAATTTCATCGGCATAGGGAGCGGCAATTTCCATTAAGTCGGTGTAACACCCTTCGATCACCCAGCCAGTGTTCGAGGCGACAAAGGCCTGAATCGCCGTTCCGGATTCTTCCAGGGGCGTTCGTTCTGGTGGCGTTGTTGGCTTCCAGGCCAGTTCATCCAGATCCAGATGCGCCAATTTGCCTTGAGCACATAATTCTTTGGCCAAGGTGCTTTTACCGGAGCCGGAGTTACCAAATACTAAGATCCGTTTCATACGGAACCTCCTTGTTGATTTATTGTTCTTATTCAATATTGAGGGCACTAATGATCGACAGATGAGAGAATACTCAGCTCGCTACCATCAACCCATATCATATAGGACTCTCGCCAGCGGCTAAGTTCCCGACCTTGCTCGCTGTACAACACCCAGCTGACTGTCGCTAAAACGCACATATCACTGACGGTCTTAACGTCCAACTGGTGATACCTGCAAGAGCGACTGCCGCTCTGATAATAATCATTCAAAACGCTTTGGAAATAGCACGCAATGTCGGTTCGGGTCTTAAACAATGCAATGTCACCCTTGGCGTTAACCGCCTGATATGGAACTCGGTAACGGGAAGCAATCACCTCACCATCAAAGGTCGAGAAGTCTTTTACAAATTCATCAAAAAAATCAGTAACTTGCTCCAACCTGCGCTGTTCCATATATGCTTGCTCTTGAATACGTCAAAGAAATGTTTTTGTTTTTATCGACTTTGTTTAGTCAACTTTGTTTACCTACTTTATTAGCCGGCTTTATTGATAGTGCCTTGAGCTACAGCGACTAAACTTTCATCACCATCCTTTAAAGCAAACACCTTACATTCACACACAGCCTGACGCTTACCGGAAGACAGTACCGACGAGCGAGCAATCAGGCGCTCCCCCAATGCAGGTCGCACATAGTTAATTTTGTATTCCGAAGTCACGCTGTCACCCAGCACCGAACCACCCGCATACGTCAGGCAGTTATCAGCCAGATAACTGACTATTCCACCATGAACAAAGCCATGCTGCTGTTTAAGGTCATCCCGAACTGTTAGGCTGATCTCAGCATTTCCCGGCTCGAACTGTGTTAATTCCGCACCAATTAATTGGCTAAATGGCTGGGATTCCAAGATCTGTTGGCCAAACGCAAATAGGTTTTCCATTTCAATGCCACTCCTGGCGAATATTTTTATGGTTTCAGAATACGCATTACACCTCTATGGGAAGGGAATCGTCTGCACCCCACTCCGCCCACGAGCCATCGTATAATCGAACCTTGTCATAGCCCGCTATGATCGCTGCCACCAGAACAATACACGCGGTCATGCCTGAACCACACGAAAAGATGAAGGTTTGCTCTTGAGAGAAGCCCTGCTCTTCGAACAACTCGGACAATTCAGAGGCCGACTTATACGTCAGCCCATCCAATACCGCCAAAAAGGGAAGATTACATGAGCCGGGAATATGCCCGCTCCTCAGCCCTGGCCTTGGTTCCGGTACTCGCCCAAAGAATCGATCAGCGGAACGAACGTCTATTACCTGTTCTGCTCCAGTTTTGATGTTTTCAAGTAGTTGTCCAACCGACGTCACTGCTGACGTTTCTCTGCTCAACGTCAGACTATTGCCGGTCACGGTCGGGGGTTTATGTGCTGATTCTGTTGGGCGTTGTTCGTCTATCCACTTAGGCAAGCCGCCATCCAGGATGAATACCGTTTCAAAGCCGAACGACTTAAATATCCACCAGGCTCTCGGTGCCGAGTAGATACCCTGATCGTCATACAGCACCAAGGTACTTGTCGTCGAAAAACCAATGCGTTGAGCCACCCGTGCAACCTGTTCGGCATTGGGAAACACATGAATCCCCTGACTTTCGGTATCGGATAAGTCCTGATCCACACAGACTTTGTAACTGTTTGGTAAGGTGATCAGGGTGTCATACCGAATAGGCTCTTTACCCACTACATTCTCCACACTGACATCCAACAGATAAACATCGTCAGATGCCCCATGGGTAGCTAGCCATTCAGTCGAAACTAAAGGTGATGTCATGATTTTCCTTCCTGAGACTCCATTTTTATCGGAGTAATAAATACACAATAAATAACACTGCAAATAGCAGGTTGCCTACACCTACTTTAAGAAATTCTGCTTTCGGGAAACTAAACTTGGCAAAACAAATCCAGGCAGAGACAAACGACCACAGTTTGAGCGCAATGCCGAACGCCAAAAGAGGTAAAGCGACTTCCGGAACAAAATAGACGTAGGTATATAACACAGCAAACACAAAGGCAGTACCACCGGTAAAAATCCGATACTGCATGTAATCCACTGGCAACTCCATTGTATCGTCCGTCACCACCGGAGACTGAAACCACATAGCCATAGCCCCAATCACGTTGTACACAGCAGCAACCAGTAAGATAATTTCCATAGTTCGCTTCCTTAATCAGACGTTTAATTTCCAGAGAACCTTGGATATAACAAATCACTGCCGAACGGGATACCACTGCTTGAGCAAAACAACACCCGTGCCGCAAAAGCGCTCAAAACAGCTAAGAATAAAGAACCAGAATTACATTGAGTAATGAGACAAACACTCAAATCAGACGCATCAACCAAAAGAACAACTAACTGATCAGAATCTCAATTTCACAGTATTCTGCCCCACGATGCATACAGACCGGATGCCTCAGCTCTATCTGCTCGCCGAAAAATGCTGCTGCACCTTCAATCAAGCCCTCAGCCAGATAACACAGGCGGCGCTCCGAACGATAAAATAAGGTCAGCTGATTGGCTTGTTGAATAAAATCCATCTTGGGTACGTTTGCATTCGGATAAAGCCGCTCAACTTCTTTATGAATGACCCGATCGACACTGATGATAAAGTCGCGAAAGTTCATGTCAGCCTCTCTGGCTTCCGGCATGAACTGCATTAATCTGGGTAAGAGATATTTCCCAAAAGTCCTGACCGTTTGGGAAACAGGCTGTTGAAGATGTTCCGCTAAAAGATAGAGAATGGCAAAAGACTCGCTATCCCTTTGCTTCTCAGACAAGGTAGATTGGACATCTTCGAGGCGCGTTTGGTCAGACACAGACGCCCAAACGGTCTCACCGAAGAACTCCCTGATGTAGTCTTCCAGACTGGATTCAAAAACCCCTAGCATGCGCTAATCCCATTCCTTGGATGATGTACTTTAGTATAGTTTTTATACGACAGTTCACCCAATTCAGCCACAAAAAATTGTGCCTGACGGCATTACTCGCTATTACGACAGGCGGTATATTCCAGCAGCACCAACATCATGTCTTTGGCAATACTGGCCGCCTGCTTTTGCCCAACCGTATGAGCATAAACAATAGCACCATCCATCAGCAGACAAATTTTAATTGCCAGAGCTTCACTTTCGGGAATTTCCGCCTGCTCCAAAAGATTCTGAACGTACTTTTGTACGGAAAGTTTGTGATCGGTCGCCAACTGATGTATCGGATGAGAACAATCGGTAAATTCAGCGCAGGCATTAATGAAATTACAACCACAGAAAGAATCCCGTTGAATCCATTCATGAAGCGCGTCAAACATGGCTCTCAGTTTACCGCAAGGCTTATCTTCGTAGGCCTTTGAAAATTCGGCAACCTGGGTGTCCATCCACTCAGAAAACTGATTATGCCGCATCCGTAGTACTTCAATGATCAACTCATCCTTGGACTTGAAGTACTTATACATTGTGGTTTTAGACACACCGGATACCGACTGAACCATATCAATTCCAGTGTTATGAAACCCGTGTTCATTGAATAAATTTAGCGCCGTTTCAAGCAGCAACTCTTTTTTTGTAGATGTCATGAAGAGTTATCACCGACTCATGAATACATGAAGACAAAACATTAGTAAAAAAGCCTGATCTAACTGCATAGGTTACCACAATCATCATAAAGTTCGTTTTATCTCATCGATATTTTTAATCTTTTAAGTCTTGACTGAACAGATCTGTACACCTTAACCTATAAAAAGTGTACAGATCTGTACACCTATGAAAATTTAAACGCTCTGAATTGCTTTCGAAAATGTATTGAGCCCCAGGTAGAGCAGTAAGCGCTACTAATAAAATAGGAGAGACAAGATGATCAGCAACACCGTCGAACAACCCTGCTCAGGTCGACTGATGAATCTTAATGATTGCCACAAGCATCAGCTTCCGGAACAACTGCCCGGCAATCAGAATGCGTTTGAAATTGACTCTTACCTGCAGTCCTGGAGTGCGGCCAACGACACGGCGATTGAATCCAGGCAGCCATCAGCTCTTACACAGGATCAAATCTGGGTAAAGGCGTTTCAGGCAGGCAACACGCAAGTCTTCAATCATTTGGTCACAAAGTACGAACGCCGTTTAAGAAATATGGTATCGCGGATCATTTACCATCGAGATGATGTGGACGATATCCTTCAGGAAACCTGGATGAACGTATTCAAAGCACTAGGCAATTTCCGGGGAGATGCCCAGTTTTACAGCTGGCTGTATCGTATCGCTCAAAACACGGCCATATCCGCAGTGAAGAAAGAGATCGTCAAAAAGAAGGCATTTGAATCCGGCTATTCAGATCAAGACTATACTCCGGACGCCTACAACGAAGATTCACCACTTAATTTGAGTAACCCAAGCTATTCGCCCGAAGAGCATCTTCTGGATCAACAGCTTGAACAAAAACTGGAAGAAGGCATTGCCAAGCTGTCAAAAGACATCAAAGAAACCTTCATCTACCGGGAAATGCACGGGTTAAGTTATCAGCAAATTGCCAACATTCAGGATATCCCGATTGGAACGGTACGATCCCGCATCAATCGCGCCAGAGACATCATATCCAACCAGAAGGGATTGGAAGACATCAATCTCTCGCCTGCAATCTAGCCGGAGTTAGGTGTATGGCAAGTAATTGATCTCGATGGGTAGTAAGCCCGTCGAGATCGCAGTTACCCCTATTGGCCTTAAGACTGCCAATGTTAAAAGGAAGACAAGCCCGTATTACCTGACACATCATCAAAATACTTGGCTCGAATCCGATCATAAGCCCAGTTAAATGCTACCGCATAAACCAGGAAGAAAATAACGACCCCAATATCCATAAGCAGCACTCCCCAAAACCCCATATCCATTACCCACATGATCGCTGGGAATGAAAAGATCAACATACCGATCTCAAATAAAACAGCATGAAGAATCCGGATCTTCAATCCTCTGGACGCACGATCAGTTCCTGCATATCGATCAAAGAACACATTAAAAATGTAGTTCCAGACCATTGCAATCAACGACAATGAAAGCGCCAATCCGGTTAGATGCAAAGGATCTTTGCCGGTGAACCAATAAGCCAACCCCGACATAATCACCAAAGCCACTACTTCAAATAGAATACTGTGAAAAACACGCTCAATTTTCGACATTTACTTCCTCCTAACAACACGCACAAAATATAGGATTTCCAGATAGAAGAAAGTTAGTTACTATCACATTTACTTATAGATAGACGCTTAAATACCGTTATTACCTGCCTAATGAACAATCACAATACCGAATAACGATAGATCACAGCCCAGTATCAACATCAAAAGAAGAGGCAAACGTGCACAACCTAGAACATTTGAAAATGTTTGTAATTTCAGCAGAAAAAGGGTCATTCTCCGCCTGTGCGCGTCAAATGCAAAAAGCCCAATCCGCCATCAGCCAAGGCATCGCCAATCTGGAAATAGATCTCGGCTGTCAACTGTTTGATCGCCAGGGTCATCGGCCCGTATTGACTGAACAAGGCAAGCAACTGCTCTCTCATGCCAGAGCCGTCTTAATGCAAACCGAAGAACTCAAAACCGCCGCTATTGCTATGAATAAAAACCAGGAGTCCAATCTTATTCTTGCAGTGGACGACGCCATCTTCTGTCCAGCATTTGAAGGCATTCTGAGAGAGTTTGCAGAACGCTTCCCCGCGACCTCTTTGGAGCTACTGTCCATTGCCAGCCCGGACATTACCTCTTTGGTTCAGCAGGGTCGGGTTGATCTGGGCTTAATGTTTTGCGACTTTGTCTTTCCTAAAGAAGTGGATCTCTGTTTTCTGGGTAACCTGCCCTTTCATGCAGTGGTCAGCCCGGAACATCCACTGGCCAGATTACCTGTGGTGTCCGTTTCAGACCTACTACCTCATCGGCAGATACTGTTGAAAGGGGTCGATGGTCGGGAATTAGCGCAATTTGCCCCATTATCGGCAAAGCTGTGGTGGAGCAATAATTTTTTCATGCAATCGGAACTGGTTCGACAAGGATTCGGCTGGGCTTACTTACCAGAACATATGGCAAGCACCGGCGTATCACGCGGTGAATTTGTAGAGCTAACATTAAGCTTTGACCATAAGCCCTGGAATCCACCGATAGATCGAGTGATGCAAAAAAACAGAACATCAGGACCAGCATTAACATGGCTGTCAGAATCACTCAAAGGACTGTTTGATCAGTAAAAATAAAATCGCTAGATGGATTAATTTTAAATATCAGATAAAGGACGAGGAAAGAATTAATAAAATAGAGGGGGAAGAAAATGGCGGAACAGACGGGACTCGAACCCGCGACCCCCGGCGTGACAGGCCGGTATTCTAACCAACTGAACTACTGCTCCGCAGAAAATGAGATTTGGTGGGTGGTACAGGGCTCGAACCTGTGACCCTCGCCTTGTAAGGGCGATGCTCTCCCAACTGAGCTAACCACCCGAAAAATAAGCAGTTGCCTGCCTCTCATTTCGTGGAGCAGAATTATACATAGGGATTTCCTCAATGCAACACTTTTTTATTATTTTCTGGTCTGAATTAGTTTCGGATCTGTATGAGATCCTGATTTACATTAGTTCCTGAAATACTGCCCCAAGAATAGAACAAAAAACAACCAAACAAGCATATATCGACGACTTATCCAGAGATAAGCATAGGAAGGTGACAAACGGCTATCAGAAGACCATGAGCTAAACTCGGTCCAAGCAGATCATTAAAGCGCACTCAATGACGGTCGATAACCTGAAATACACTGTCGATATAAATATGTGTACATACAGGTTCTGAAAGAAACGATAAGAAAAGAACAATCGCTTTACCAGAAAGGGCATCACTGCGACGTCTTGTTACATAACAGGCCAAGTGGTTACGTCTGGATATGAATGTTAAAAAAATTGCTCATTTTTAAAACATACCAAAAATGTGAACCAGTTATAGTTTTTACATCGGAATATAGGTAATGAAATATGCTGGGTAACACCTTCGAACAATGCATCAGTATCGCGTTCATGGCAGAAGAAGACCATGACTATGCGGCTGCGCTCAGCTATTTAATCAAAGCCCTCAAGCTGGCCGATAACAGTTCAGACACCATTCGCTGTAAAAGCGCCATCAATATCTGTCTCAATGAACTCGAAGCCAATTGCCATCACGACGAGCAACTTTTGATTTTGCGAAAGTATTGTCAGGACGAAGGGTCACCGGACATTCTGAGTTAAATACGCAGGGGTTTTAGGATCAACAAATTGAAGTGTTTGCCTTAATACGCCTGTATCTTTGTCGAACCAAAAAACGTTTTCACCTTCCCAATAGAGTTTCTTACATGAAAAGCGTTCGACGTACCTGTCTGTCACATAGCGCTTACCCAGAATCTCAAGCACTTCTTCCCCACCATATTCGAAGGTTGCCCTTATAGGCGTGGCGAAATAATTACCTGGCTGGATATCCACCTCGTAATAGAACTCTCTGTCGTAATCTAACCCTTGTTGTATTTGCCAGATTGGATCTTGCCCCCGGAATTCCAATCCCACCCGATTGATCGGAATATTTGCTGTTTTAACGATACGACCATGTCGGGTTACGTACAGGGTGTAATCTGCGGCCATCCAATGCACATCCTGATTGGTCGTGCGGGAATGAACCACCAAAGATTTAGGCCCCATTCCAATTTTCAAAATCATTGAATCGTAGGGAATACTTTCAATGTATTCTCGGGAGAATTCAGCATCAGGATGACCAAAGAAAGCAAGATCCAGAGATTTGCCAATTACATCCATATTGGAATTTCGAGCACAACCCGACACCATCAGTGTTGTACTCAGTAGTAAACCAATAAAAAATTTACTCTTCGAAGGTAATTTGATCTTTAGTGCGTGCGATCCAGCCTTCTGATATTCCTTTGACTTGATCCAACTCATCCAGGGTCGTAAAGCGGCCATGACGTTCACGGTATTGAATAATCCTTTCTGCAATGACAGGTCCAATTCCTTTTAACGTCTCCAACTCTTGTTTGGAGGCGTTGTTAATATTGACTACATCTGTAGCCCAGGTGCTGATAGAAATGATCAGCGCGCCCAGTAAAGCCAGTATTTTCATGATTAATCTCCTTAGGTTGTGGAAGCTCACACCCTAATAAGAAGACACTGGCCAGCACTAGAACCATTCAGTAAATCTGATAGCCAGGTATGGCGAATATGATACAAAGGTTTAACTCAATACCATACCTAGTTCTCATCCTCTCGACATTACATCAACCATTACCAACGCAACGAACAAGAGATAATTAAGCAGCACTGATATCTTTAAGAATCGCCTGCAAGGTTGCCACCGGATCAGCTGATTGGGTAATCGGACGACCAATCACCAAATAATCACTGCCATCACGAATTGCATCCTGAGGAGTCACAATGCGCTTTTGATCATCCGCAGAGGCTCCTGCCGGACGGATACCAGGGGTCACCAGTTTAAACTCATCCGACACCAGGCTTCGCAGCATCGGTGCTTCCTGTGCAGAACACACCACACCATCAAAACCACTTTGCTCGGTCAGCAATGCCAAACGTTTTACCTGATCGATCGGTTCCAAATCCAGACCAATACCTGCCAAGTCTTCACGCTGCATGCTGGTCAACACGGTCACGGCAATTAACAGCGGCTTTTGAACCCCTTTTTGCTCCAGCAGTTCGACGGTTCTTTCCATCATCTTCTGACCACCAGACGCATGGACATTCACCATCCAAACCCCAAGTTCAGCAGCAGCCAGAACAGCTTGTGCGACAGTATTCGGAATATCATGAAATTTCAGATCAAGAAACACATCAAAACCCAGTTTCTGAAGGGCGTCCACAACTGCTGGCCCGGATCGGGTAAACAGTTCCTTCCCTACCTTAACGCGACACAACGACGGATCGAGTCTGTTAGCCATGGCAACGGCTTCATCAAGGCTCGGATAATCCAAAGCAACCACTATTCGTTTATTCATACCACCTCATACCTATCGCGTTTATTCACTCTCTAAGCCAAACACAGGTCGAACAGACTCCCACTTACGACAATGTGGGCACTGCCAATACATACGATTAGCTTGATAACCACACTTCTGACATTGAAACTTATGTCGCTCATCAATAATCTGAGTACATAGATTTCGAAACATCTTAATGGTCGCCTGATCTCGTGATGCATCTGACTTGAGGTGCAAGTCTACCAATTGAACCAGCCCAGGAATAGAGGGGCGTATTTTTAAATACTCGGTCAGGAAAATAAGAGCAGCATCGCGACCTTCATCTTCATAAATCAGAGATACCAATTCACCCGCAACAGAAATAGATGGGCTGTGCTGATACCAGTCTTCCAACACCTCACGATAACTGCTTAACCACAGCCCCCGCCCTTCAAAACAACGCTTTAACAAGGGCAATGCAATAGGAGCCATACTTTGATCCAAAGTAATTAAGCGCTTGAGCCGCTTTAACGCTTTTCTTGGATGCCCCTCTCGTAAGTGTACGTCAGCATAATGGAAGTTCAGCATAATACTGTCGCTGTAAAATTTTTCTGCCTGGTTCAGGTAGCGATAACTCTCCCCTGGCTCACTACGTGCTAATTCGCAGCATGCACCAACAATTCGTATGGCCAACTTAGGGGATAGAGATTTCACCTTTTGTGCAGTTTCAAGTATTTGCCTCCACTCTTTTTGTTCCTCCCAGATAGAGAACAGTAACTCTTGAACAGGTTCTGAGGATTTATTCTGCAACGCGTCCAGCAACAGTTGTTCTGCACGATCATGAAGGCCACCACTGTAGTAATCATGAGCCAGCTCCACATGAACCTTTTGACGAACGTCGTCTGATAAATCCGGCCGCGCCAACAATCGCTGATGAACAGCAATAGCACGGTCCAGCTCACCTTGCTTGCGAAACAGCTTGGCCAGAATAATTTGAAGATCGACCGAGTCAGAATCGTCTTCTAACAGGGTAATGAAATGATGAATCGCCTGATCAGGTTCTTCATTGATTAGATAGTTCAGGCCTTTAAAATATTTAGAAGAAATCGGAGAAGTACCGCCGGATGACTGACGGAAATGAAATAAGCCTTGATAGCGACCGATCGCCCATCCTACTGCAAGCGCTGTAAAAACTGCTGCGAAGATAAGCAAATCGCTCATCACGAAACCAACTATTCCTTAAGGCCAAGTAGCCTCAGCTTGTCTCTTTCTTTTTCGACCGAACTTAACTGACGTTTTAGTAACATCAATTTGGACTTAAGTACCGCCACCCACATAATGGTTGCTAACAAACCAACCAGCAAGCCTATTGCAAAAAAGCCCAATAACAGAAGAGATATACTAATATCACTTAACTGCCAACGGTAAAAACGAACATCAACTAACTCGGGATTATCAGCGACGAATACAATCCCTGTAATAAAAACGGATATCGTCAGGACTATTAGTATGATGAGTTTCAGAAGTCTCATTAAAGTTTCTTTTCTTGGAGCATCCCTTCATTCACCTGGTCACGAAGGTCTTTACCAGGCTTGAAGTGTGGAACATATTTGCCAGCCAACTCTACTGGATCGCCAGTTTTTGGATTTCTTCCTTTACGGGGCTCCCGGTAATGTAGAGAAAAACTTCCAAAGCCTCGAATTTCTATACGGTCACCGTTCGCCAGCGTCTGAGCCATCTGTTCAATAATGGTTTTAACAGCAAGCTCTACATCCTTCACCGACAAATGACTTTGACGAGCAGCAATTCTTTCTATCAACTCAGATTTTGTCATTTCGGCCCAAGCCTCTTTATTGTTTATTTTTTATCAAGTTAGCACAAAAACTACAGATGAAAAAGAAAAGTTATAATCAAAATCAAAGATTTACATGTAAATCTGCATCAAAGGTAACAGAAGGATCGTATAACTCATTAACCTTTGAGAACAAACACAGCCAGTGATACCTAACATTAAACTCGGTTACTCACACCACCATGTTGATTAATATCAAAGACTGATTTGATTACGCCCCGAGTTTTTGGACTTGTACAGCAACTCATCCGCGCGGTTAACAAGCTTCTCAACCGGTTCCTGTTCAAGACTTTCAGCCACCCCACCACTGATTGTCACCACCAGACCATCTTCACCCATATCGGTTGCCGCGATTTCCTCGCGGATTCGCTCTGCTAACAAGTGAGCATTCTCCAGAGCTGTTTCAGGGCAGATAATCATGAATTCTTCACCACCGTATCGGCCGGCAATATCCACTTGCCGTACAGCGTTTTTGATTACGCCAGACACCTTTTGCAGCACAGTGTCACCAACCTGATGTCCCCAGGTATCATTCACGGCCTTAAAGTGATCCAGGTCGAACATAATCACAGATAGCGGCGTATGGTATCGGGAACTGAGTTGCTGACAGTAACTCAATCGTTCAAACATATAGCCATGATTAAACAAACCGGTTAAATCATCGTGAACGGCTTTTTCTTCCAGCTCTTTATTTTTCTGTTCGAGCTCTTTCATCAGGTGATTGATACGAACTTGTGTTCTAACACGCGCCAAGAGCTCAACATTAATAAAGGGTTTGCTGATGAAATCGACAGCTCCCGCATCAAACCCAGCAACCAAATCTTCTGTGCTGCTTCGAGCCGTCAGGAAAATAATGGGGACATTAGCCAGCTCCTCAATGGTTTTCAACCGCTTGCAGGCTTCAAAACCATCCATTTCAGGCATCATAACATCGAGAAGAATCAAGTCCGGCTGCACCTTGGACGCCACATCTATCGCTTGAGCGCCACTGGTTGCAACAGCCACACGATAACCTTCCTGTGACAGTACCTGCCCAAGAACCTGCAAATTCTGAGGAATGTCATCCACAATCAAGATTGTTGCTTGCGTCATAAGACCTTAAATACACAAGATTTTTTTTAAGCTTAGCCTACTTTTTAGAATTAGTACCAATCAAACGTGCGATATAAAAAAAGCCGTGCAAGACGGCTTTTTTAAATCTGTCACAAAGACACTATTACTCTGGCATAGACAAGGCTTTCTCAGAAAGAATTACGCCATTGTTATCAGCATACACAAACATGCCCGGTTTAATAGTCACACCAGCAAAAGTCACATCCACATTCAAATCACCCAAGCCACGCTTATCGGTTTTACGAGGATGAGTATTCAGTGCCTGTACACCTAGATCCAACTCCATAATGGCGTCAACATCACGGATACAACCGAAAATAACCAAACCTTCCCAGCCATTCTCAACCGCTTTTTCAGCCAGCATATCACCCAACAAAGCAGCGCGCATCGAGCCACCACCATCGACAACCATGACTTTACCCTTGCCTGGTTGAGCGACTTGTTCTTTTACAACTGAGTTATCCTCGAAACATTTAACAGTCACCACTTCGCCACCAAAGGACGAACGACCACCAAAGTTGTTAAAGATTGGTTCCAATACTTGTACTTCAGGATACTCATCACACAAGTCAGGCGTAATGTATTCCATTCTCTGCTCCAATTATCAGGGGTTTAATAAGCGCGTTATCATATCAGATGAGATAACGTTGGTTCGAGCATTAGACAAGCCTACATGCTCGGTTGCGACCTTCAACATAAGCCGGGCTAAATCCCGGCTTTCGGTAGGACGGTATTTCTGCATCACCTTCAGTGAAAAGATCGGGTTCATCAATCCGCTTAATTTCACCGACAAACCTTCCATCAAACGTCGCTCTTGACGTTCGCCTTTCAACAACGAAGGGCGAAAGATGGTTAAGCGGTTCACATCAAGCACTTTAAGATCTTCCTCAAGCTGACCTTTCACTGAAAGATAAAAGGAATTTGATCGGGCATCGGCACCCAACGAAGAAATCAACAAAAAGTGCCCAGCCTTTGTCTTGAGCAAATTAACCAGCTTCATCGGTAGGAAATAGTCAATTCTACGGAAAGCGTCTTTACTGCCTGCCTTGGACAAAGTGGTTCCCAGACACAAAAACACATCCAAATTATCTGGAAGATGTTCAATATGCTCAGAAGAAAGTTTATCGAGAGGTAACTCAACGGCCTCCAAGCGTTCATCAGACATTGGCAAAGGCCGCCGGGTGAAGGAATAAATACGCTGATAATGATCAGACGTCAGAAGCTCATCCAAAAGATAAGCCCCTGTCAGTCCTGTAGTACCAAAAATAACAGCTGATTTTTGTGACATATCCCTTATCTCTTATCGCATCTTATTCCACAAGAGCCAACTCAATTACTTGGTTTTATCGGCCAGGAAGAACCAGGTATCCAACACCGAATCAGGGTTCAACGAAACACTTTCTATGCCCTGCTCTACCAACCAACGAGCAAAGTCCGGATGATCTGACGGGCCCTGCCCACAAATCCCGATGTACTTACCGGCTTTTTTACACGCCTGAATTGCCATCGACAACAAGGCTTTCACTGCATCGTTACGCTCATCAAACAAGTGTGCAATGACGCCCGAATCCCGATCCAGTCCAAGTGTTAACTGAGTCAAATCATTAGAGCCAATCGAGAAACCATCAAAGTATTGCAAGAACTCTTCAGCCAGCAACGCATTCGCCGGAAGCTCACACATCATAATCAGGCGAAGGCCATTTTTACCTCTTTCCAGACCATTTTCAGCCAAAAGCTCCACCACCTGTTCGGCCTCACCAACCGTACGCACAAAAGGCACCATAATTTCTACGTTGGTAAAGCCCATCTCATCACGAACCTTCTTCAATGCCTGGCATTCAAGCTTAAAGCAGTCCTGGAAACTTTCAGAGATATAACGGGACGCACCACGGAAACCAAGCATTGGGTTCTCTTCGTCCGGCTCGTAGATTCGACCACCAATCAGGTTGGCATACTCGTTTGATTTAAAATCTGATAGTCGAACAATTACCTTTTTCGGTGCAAACGCCGCTGCCAATGTCGCAATGCCTTCCACTAATTTCTCAACGTAGAAGTCTACCGGGTTTGAATAACCGGACATTCTGCGCTCAACAATGCGCTTAACATCATCTGGCAAGGTATCAAAGTTCAAAAGTGCTTTCGGGTGCACACCAATCATGCGGTTAATAATAAATTCAAGTCTCGCCAAACCTACACCGGCATTTGGTAACGCTTGAAAATCAAAGGCACGATCCGGATTACCTACGTTCATCATGACCTTGAATGGGAGCTCTGGCATACTTTCGACTTTGTCTGTCTTACGCTCAAAATCAAGCATCCCCTGATAGATCATTCCCGTATCACCTTCCGCACAGGACACTGTGACAGATTCAACGGATTCCAAACGTTCAGTAGCGTCACCACACCCCACAACAGCCGGGATACCCAACTCACGGGCAATAATTGCCGCGTGACAAGTACGACCACCCCGGTTAGTAACAATCGCAGAAGCGCGCTTCATCACAGGTTCCCAGTCCGGGTCGGTAATGTCGGTCACAAGAACATCGCCAGGCTGAACTTTATCGATTTCAGAAATATCATGAACGATACGCACAGGGCCAGAACCAATCTTATGGCCAATACTGCGACCTTCCGCGATGACAGTACCTGTTTCGTTCAGAAGGAAACGTTCCATCTGAGTATTGGAAGCCCGGCTTTTTACCGTTTCAGGTCGCGCTTGAACAATGTAAAGTTTGCCATCGTCACCATCTTTTGCCCACTCAATATCCATTGGTCGTTGATAGTGCTTTTCAATAATGATGGCTTGTTTGGCCAGCTCATTCACTTCGTCATCCGTAATAGACAGTTGCTGACGCTGAGCTCGCTCTACCGGAATCGTCTCAACGGTTTTACCCACTTCTTGTGAATCTGAGTAAATCATTTTGACCGCTTTTGAACCTATGTTCCGTCGTAAAATCGCAGGCCGACCTGCTTCAAGCGTAGGCTTATGAACATAAAACTCGTCTGGGTTAACAGCTCCCTGTACCACTGTTTCTCCCAAGCCATAAGAAGAGGTAATAAATACCGCGTCGCGAAAGCCGGATTCTGTATCCAACGTAAACATTACACCACTGCTGGCCGATTCACTACGCACCATACGCTGAATCCCGGCAGAAAGTGCAACTTGCTCATGATCGAAACCGTAATGAGCACGATAGGAAATAGCACGGTCATTGAATAATGAGGCAAACACTTCTTTAATCGCCTGCAAAACGCCTTCAATGCCCTTTATGTTCAGAAACGTTTCCTGTTGGCCCGCGAATGAAGCATCCGGTAAATCTTCAGCGGTAGCAGAAGAACGGACAGCAACCGCAATATCATGACCACCTGAAAGCTGATTAAATGCTTTCTCAACGTCGGTCAGGAATTCTTTGGAGAATTCGGCAGACATGATGCTTTGTCGGATCTGAGCGCCAACATCTGCAAGTTGAAGCACATCAGCCACATCAAGATCAGCCAACAAACTATTAATTTTTTCAGCAAGCCCATTTGAGTGAATGAAAGTCCGATAGGCATGCGAAGTGGTGGCAAAGCCATTAGGAACAGTGACACCAGCACCACTCAAATGACTGATCATTTCACCAAGAGAAGCATTTTTCCCACCTACGTGTTCGATATCCGTCATACCTAACTTATCGAACCAGATAATATTTTCGCTCAAGGTTGCCTCCTGTCTATGACACTGTTCCCGACTGCTAATACCGGGGAGTTACCGCTGGAACTCCCTATGCGGATCTTGCGCGGTATATTACTGGAAAACCGCCTTTAAAAACTAGCACAGATCAAAAGTCTTCACGGTTTCTCTTTCTAAAGACTACAGATCTAGAGAGCCCCATTCTAATTATTTTCTCTATTCATCACGACAATTATCCCAAGGCGAGTTATCGGGTTATACTTGTTCATTTTGGACGAAGAGATTTCAAAATCCATGAAACGGACGGTTTTCTTTATTTCTGATGGCACAGGCATAACAGCTGAGGCTTTGGGTAACGCACTATTAAGTCAATTTGAAGGCATTGAGTTCAACCGAACGCTCCTACCCTACATAGATACGATTGAAAAAGCCCGCTCGACTCTGGACAAGATTCACCAAGCGCATCTAGAAGATGGTGTTCGCCCCATCATTTTTGACACCATCGTGAATAAAGAAATTAGGGAATACATACGAACAGGAGATGGTTTCCCGATCGATATCTTTGAAACTTTCCTCTCCCCTTTGGAACAAGAGCTGGGTCACAGCTCTTCTTACTCGGTCGGAAAATCTCATTCAATTGACGAAGAAAACCGCTATAAAGGCCGAATCGACGCCGTTCATTTTGCAATGGACAACGACGATGGCGCGCGTACAAAAAACTACGACAAGTCAGACATAATCCTGATAGGAGTTTCCCGCTGCGGAAAAACCCCCACCTGCATTTACATGGCATTACAGTACGGCCTTTGTGCGGCCAACTATCCGCTGACTGAAGAAGACATGCGCGACGGCAT
>JBFHTA010000040.1:0-19487 GCA_041590855.1 Pseudomonadales bacterium | reverse complement strand
TGGTGCCAACATCATTGGTACCCTGGATGAAATACGGAGCATTATCGAAAGTAAGCGTGCGTTTTGGCCTTCAGAAGTCGAAGTGTCTTACATTTTGGATAAATCCGAAGAAATTGAAGAGATGTTGACGGATTTATTTAACAACGTCTTGAGTGCCATTGTTTTAGTGATGATTGTGATCATTGCTGCGATGGGTTTTCGATCTTCAGTGATTGTTGGGCTGATGATTCCCGGTTCATTTTTAGCGGCGCTTTGGATCATCGATTCCATTGGTTTCACGCTCAACATTGTTGTGTTGTTTAGTTTGATCTTGGTTGTGGGCATGTTGGTTGATGGTGCCATTGTGGTTGCAGAACTGGCGGATCGTAAGCTCAAAGAAGGCGAGTCGCCTAAGGCTGCATACGCAGCCGCCGCAACACGAATGGCGTGGCCGGTTATTGCGTCTACGGCGACAACGTTAGCGGTGTTTATCCCCTTGTTGCCTTGGCCGGGTGTGATGGGGGAATTTATGAAGTTCCTTCCTGCCACCGTGATCATATGTTTAATCGCAGCGACCTTGATGGCTTTGGTGTTTTTACCTGTGATCGGAGCAAGTATTACCCGTAAACGTAAGGCCGGAGTGGTGCATCAGGAAGTATCGCCTTCCGGGATTACCCGAGGGTATGGTCGTTTGCTCGGAGTGCTTCTGAACATGCCTGCGAGATTCTTGCTTCTGGTATTGGTATTAGTGGTCACTGCTTACGGCGCTTACTTTAAGTTTGGTAAGGGCTCTGAGTTCTTTCCAGATGTAGAGCCTGAGTCTGCTCAGATTCTTGTGCGGGCCCGAGGTGATTTATCCATCTATGAAAAAGACGCGCTTCTTAAAAAAGTTGAAGAACGTATCGTTGGTATGCCAGAGCTTTTGAGTGTCTATGCCCGTTCTTTCAATAAGGCTCAGAATGAAATGCCGGACGATACCATTGGAGCGTTGCAGTTCCGTTTCATTGACTGGCAAGAAAGACCGAAAGCTTCGGTGATTCTGGCAAGCATGAAAGAACGCACACAAGATTTGGCCGGTGTGGTGTTGGAGTATCGTAAACAAAACGATGGGCCGTCTGGTGGTAAACCGATTCAGCTACAAGTCTCGGGATGGTACAACGAGAGCATTCTTGAAGCGGTAGAAGCCATTGTTTCGGCTCTGGATTCGATGGATGGTGTGATCGATTTGGAGGATAACCGTCCGCTGCCCGGTATTGATTGGAAACTAAATCTGGATCGAGAGCTTGCGGCTCAAAACGGCGCAGATGTTACTCTTGCGGGTTCCGCCGTTCAGTTGGTAACAACCGGTATTGTAGTTGCGGGCTATCGTCCGAATGACAGTGATGAAGAGCTGGATATTCGAGTTAGGTATCCTATGGAATCCCGAAATCTCGAACAGTTTGAACAAATTCGGGTAAAAACCGAGCGAGGTATGGTTGCGCTGGGGAATTTCTTAACGCTTGAGCCTGATCCGAAAGTCGGAAACCTGACGCGTGTTGATGGTCGTCGTGCTATTACGATCCAGGCCGATGTGCAAGAAGGTATATTGGCCAGCGATAAGCTTAAAGAACTGCAATCCAAGTTGGAAGGCATCAGCTTACCGGCTGATATACGTGTGAAATTCAAAGGGGAAGACGAAGAAGCAAAAGAAACAATGGAGTTTTTGTTTCAGGCGTTTGTAACTGCAATTATCCTGATGCTGTTAATTTTGGTGACGCAGTTTAATAGCTTTTATCAGAGTATTCTGGTGTTAAGTGCAATTGTGTTGTCTTCTGCCGGGGTTGTGCTGGGGCTTCTGGTGACTAACCAGCCGTTCGGTATTGTGATGTGCGGATTGGGCATCATTGCGCTGGCAGGTATTGTTGTGAATAACAACATTGTATTGATTGATACTTACAATCAGTATCGAGCGTCAGGCCATAGTGCTTATGATTCCGCTTTGCAAACTGGAATGTTACGTTTACGACCTGTGTTTTTGACGGCTTTCACTACCGTTCTTGGTCTGATTCCGATGGTAATGTCGATGAATATTGACCTGATTAATCGTCACATTGCGTTTGGCGCGCCTTCAACGCAGTGGTGGACTCAATTATCAAGCTCGATAGCAGGGGGCTTGTCGTTTGCAACCATTCTGACGTTGCTGTTAACGCCTTGTTTGTTGGTGTTAGGGGACAACGTCAGTCAATGGCTTCAGCGTTTCAGAAAGAGTCCCGTTACGGTCAAAAATCAACCTTTAGCTTCACCGAAAGCACACAAAGAAACTCCAACCAAAGAAGTGGTTTAGATAAATTGTGGTGTAGATAAATTAACAAGGCCTGAAATTCAGGCCTTTGTTGTACTTATGGGCTGCCGGATGGTTATGTGCGTTGCTCTTATATTGCTTGTTCTTGTGCTACTTGTTCTTGTTGTAAATGTGTTCGTAAACAAAGTTTCTGAACCATTTATGGAGTGGGTCCTGATGCATTCGAGCGTGCCAAAACATGGAAACTTCCATGGTAGGAATATCAAATGGCGGTTCTACCACTCGAAATTTGGATAAGTCTACGTATCTTCGTATGAAGTGACTGGGAAGCAGAATCATATAGTCTGTGTTGGCCAGTACTTCGATGGCTGCAAAGAAGTGCGGAACACGAACCGATACTTTTCTGTGATGACCCATTTTCTCCAACAGATTATCTACTGTACTGCTGCCCTGACCGGAGGGGCTGATCATAATATGGTTCAATTCGAGATAATCATCCAGAGTGATGGTTTCTGGAATTGGGTGATCTTTTCGAACCAGTCCTTGAAAGTGATCCCGGGCCAGTACTCGTTGAAAAATATCTGCAGGGGGTTCTTTGGTTCCGCCAATGATTAAATCGACGTTGTTCTCTTCCAAATCGGTCAGTAAATTTGTAGGCCAATCCACCGCAGATAATTGCACATTCGGCGCTTGCTCAGCCAACAACGGAATGAGCTTGGGAAGTAGGGTGTGGGTGCCATAGTCGGTGGTTGCCAGTCGAATTGTGCCAGTATGTTTCAGAGGATCGAATGCTTCAGGTTCCAATACATTGGATATTTGCTGAAGAATCGCTGTGATCGTAGGCTTTAAACGTTCTGCCTTGGTGGTGAGAGCCAAGTGTTTTCCAGACTTAACCAAGAGCGGATCATCAAAGGCATCCCGCAGCTTTGATAGGGTTCGGCTGACCGCAGATTGCGTTAGATTTAACTTGTTGGCGGCATGAGTCACGTGTTTTTCCTCAAGTAATACCTGCAGTGTAACTAAGGAATTTAAATCAAACTGCCTGAGTGATTGGATGTTGACCGTCATTTTTCTCACCGACCCTGTATTGTGCTGTTGATTCTGTAGAACCTGATTATCGCTAAGCTCATGATTATAAATCATGATTGATATTTGTATAATGAATTTCATTTATGTTGTTAGTCGGAGGAGAATGTACGCTGACGTAAATTCAAGAAACAACGAGGTACTGAATGTCTGACGCTTTATTTGAAAAAGTATTTGAAATTCGCTGGGCAGATTGTGATGCGAATCAACACATGAGACACAGTGCTTATTCCGATTTGTGTGCGCACACGCGTATTGGTTTTCTGGCTGAGATTGGTATGACCCCTCAGTGGTTTAAGGAAAATGGTATTGGTCCTGTGTTGTTTAAAGAGGAGACTGAGTATTTTCGAGAAGTGTTCATGGGTGAGCAAGTCAGGGTGACTGTGGAGACAGGCGAACCAACAGGCTCTACCAAATCTGTTTCTATCGTAAATAAAGTATATAAGCCAAGTGGAGAGTTGGCGGCTCAGCATCAAGTGATTGTCGGTTGGATGGATGTTAAGAAACGCAAGGTAGTCGAGTTACCTGAGAAGATCCGGCAGTTGTATTTGTCTGAAACCGTTTTGGGGGAAATCTCGGAATCTGCTGAAGAAGTGGTGTAACCCGCTACGTCGTTTGTTGCGATGAACAGTTGTGCTTTTAGTCTCACTAAGGGCACGTTGCTGTGTAATACAGAATCCGGTTCTGTCGGTTTTTGTTCTAATTAGAGATATCTTATTCGGCCCTTACAGGGCCTTTTTTCTATCAGCTAGTCGCTTCACCAGTTTTCTTCACTACCCAATTCAGGGCGGTTTCATGTAGAATGTCTGCCTCTTTGTATCTGGATAATAAAAAAACGGAGTGACGTTTTGAAACCGGTTAGCGTTGGTATTTGTGGTTTAGGCACCGTTGGTGGTGGTACGTTTAATATATTAAAGCGAAATGCCGAAAAAATTTCGGGCCGTATTGGTCGGGAAATTGTAGTGACTCAGGTTGCCGCTCGTAGTGTGAATCCAAGTTGTGATTTGACCGGTGTGGACGTAACTCAGGATGTTTTTGATGTTGCAAAAAATCCGAATGTTGATGTGGTCGTTGAATTAATTGGTGGTTATGACGTTGCCAAAGAATTGGTATTAACAGCCATCGAGAACGGCAAGCATATTGTGACCGCGAACAAAGCGTTAATCGCTGTGCATGGCAATGAGATCTTTGCTGCGGCTGAGAAGAAAGGCGTAACGGTTGCTTATGAGGCGGCTGTAGCAGGTGGGATTCCTATCATTAAGGCCATCCGTGAAGGGTTGGCGGCCAACGATATTGATCACCTTTCAGGTATTATCAATGGTACAGGCAATTTCATTCTGACCGAGATGAGTCAAAAAGGTCGTGACTTCGCAGATGTGCTGAAAGAAGCGCAGGAGCTGGGATATGCCGAGGCTGATCCAACCTTTGATGTTGAAGGCATTGATGCGGCTCATAAGTTAACCATTTTGGCGTCGATTGCGTTTGGTGTTCCTCTTCAATTTGAAAAAGCCTATACCGAAGGTATCAGCAAAGTGACTCCGGAAGATGTGAAGTTTGCGGATGAATTGGGCTATAAGATCAAACACTTGGGTATTGCCAAGTTAACGCCTGCAGGTGTTGAACTTCGAGTTCATCCAACTTTGATTCATGAATCTCAATTGATTGCCAAAGTGGACGGCGTGATGAATGCGGTAGCGGTTCACGGCGATGCAGTGGGAGATACCATGTACTACGGTCCGGGTGCAGGTTCTGAACCAACAGCATCTGCGGTTATTGCGGACTTGGTTGATTTAGCACGTACCTTTGATGCTGACATCCAAACGCGTCCAGCACACCTTGGTTTCCGGGCTGAAAGCATCAAAAATATCGACGTTTTACCGGTTGAAGAGGTGGAAACCTCTTACTACTTGCGTATGCAAGTACCTGATCAGACCGGCGTAATGGCCAAGTTAACGCAGATCCTGAGTGATCGCGGCATCAGCATTGAAGCAATGATTCAAAAAGAGGCCAAAGGTGGCAGTTCGAGCGCTACCGTAGTATTGCTGACGCATGAAGTAAAAGAGCACATCATGAATGATGCCATCGCGGCGATGGAAGCTCTGAAAGATGTGGTTGGCTCGGTTTCTCGTATCCGTGCAGAACACTCAGAATAATTGGTTATTGAAACAGATTACGAATTAGGTTTTTAACATCATGGCGATGAAATATATCTCAACTCGTGGCAATGCGCCTGAGTTAACCTTTGAAGATGTTTTGCTGACAGGCTTGGCATCAGATGGCGGTTTGTACGTTCCAAAAGAAGTCCCGCAATTCAGTAAAGAAGAAATTGCTTCGTGGCGCGACCTGTCTTATGCCGAGTTGGCGCATAAAGTGATTTACCCGTTCGTTGAAGGTTCGGTTGATAGCGATGCCCTGAAAACAATGATCGATGAAGTCTATGCGGGCTTTGGTCACAAAGCGGTAGCGCCGGTTCAGCAAATCGATCACAACGAATATGTGCTTGAGTTATTCCATGGTCCTACTTTGGCGTTTAAGGATTTTGCATTGCAAATGCTGGGGCGTCTGTTGGACTACGTATTGGAAAAACGACATGAGAAAGTGGTCATCATGGGGGCAACCTCTGGTGATACCGGATCTGCAGCCATTGAAGGTACAAAAGCGTGTAAGAATGTGGATATCTTCATTCTTCATCCTCACGGCAAAGTCTCTGAAGTCCAGCGTCGTCAGATGACAACGGTAGAAGGTGATAACATTCATAACATCGCCATCGAAGGTAACTTCGACCAGGCGCAGGATATGGTAAAAGCCAGCTTCGGTGATCAAGCGTTCTTACGCGGTGAGCGTAAATTGGTTGCTGTGAACAGTATTAACTGGGCTCGTATCATGTCCCAGATCGTTTATTACTTCTATTCCGCATTGAATTTGGGTGCGCCTGAGCGTCCGGTGGCTTATTCCGTACCTACCGGAAACTTTGGTGATATCTTTGCAGGATACATGGCGAAGAAGATGGGCTTGCCGGTTGAGCAATTAATTATTGCCACTAACAGCAACGACGTATTGCATCGCTTCATGAGTCAGAACCAATACGAAGTACGCCCGTTGAAGCACACGATCACTCCTTCAATGGACATCGCTGTTTCTTCTAACTTTGAGCGTCTATTGTTTGATTTGTATGATCGCGATGGCGCGGCATTGGCTGAGTTGATGGCGAAGATGAATGCCAAAGAAGACGTGGTTTCGCTTGATGAAGCTAAGTTAGCCAAGGCGCGTGATCTGTTCGACAGCTATGCGGTAGATGAAGACACCACGGTTAAAACCATGCAGGAAGTCTATGATGAGACGGGTTACCTGCTTGATCCACACACGGCGATTGGCGTTAAAGCCGCTCGTGAGTGTCGCCGTAATTCACGCATTCCTATGATTACTTTGGGAACTGCGCATCCGGTTAAGTTCGAAGATGCTGTTAAGCGTGCTGGCTTCGATATGCCTGCGTTACCGCACCACTTGACGGATCTTATGGATCGTGAAGAGCGCGTAAGTGTGTTGCCTGCTGAGCTGGACAAAGTCCAGGCATTCATTGCTGAAAACACCTTTAAGTAACGTTTTTGATCCGCCGTCAGCGTAAAAGCTGATTTAAAAGCCCGGTCACTTTGTTATATACAGAGGGCTGGGCTTTTTAGTATGTGTGGTTTTATTTTGACCTTGGTGTTTGCCTGAGAATTCGTTTCGGCAAGTGGTTTCTTTTATCCATTTAGAGCTTTCAACGTTTTACTATGAAGATACAACAGCGTGTTATTCCTCAATCAGCTCATGAATTAAGTGAATATTCTCCATTGATTCAACGCTTATTGCTGGCAAGAGGGATTACCGGAAAGTCGCAAATGGAGTTCAAACTGAATCGCTTGTTGTCCCCCTTTTCCATGAAGGGGATGGACACTGCTTCAGGTTTGTTAGCGGATGCCATAGAACAAGGACGGTCTGTTTTAATCGTTGGGGATTTCGATGCCGATGGTGCTACCAGTACAGCGCTGAGTGTACGATGTTTGAAGGCTTTAGGCTGTGCCAAAGTCAGTTATCTGGTTCCGAACCGCTTTGAATATGGCTATGGCTTGTCACCTGAGATTGTCAGGGAGGCGGCCAAGTACCAACCGGATATCATTATGACGGTCGATAATGGCGTATCCAGCATCGAAGGTGTAGCGGAAGCAAACCGCTTGGGTATACAAGTGGTTGTGACCGATCATCATATAGCAGGGGATAAACTGCCCGACGCTGCGGCCATTGTGAATCCCAATCAATCCGGTTGTTCATTTGAAAGCAAAGCAATGGCAGGCGTTGGTGTTGCTTTTTACACCATGTTAGCGGTCAGGAAAGAGTTGAGAGAGCGAGATTGGTTTCAACGACAAACTATTCCAGAACCTAACATGTCGCAATTTCTTGATTTGGTGGCGGTAGGCACCGTATCTGATTTGGTGCCGCTCGACCAAAATAACCGGATCATGGTAGCAATGGGATTGGAGCGAATACGTTCCGGAAAAGCCATTCCTGGCATCTACGCACTACTGCAAGTGGCTAAACGCTTGCCCAAAAACCTAACGAGTACAGATATTGGCTTCGCGATTGGCCCCAGAATTAATGCAGCTGGTCGCTTGGATGATATGTCGGAAGGAATCGAATGCTTGCTTACCGATGACTTTGATCTAGCGCTTCAGTTTGCTGCGCACTTGGACTCGTTAAACCGAGAACGAAAAGACATTGAAGTTGGAATGAAAGCAGAAGCCGAAGCTTATGTGGATTCTCTGGTCGCTTCTCAGGGCATGCCTAATGGATTAGTGGTTTATCAATCCAATTGGCATGAAGGTGTGATAGGTATTGTGGCTTCCCGTGTTAAAGAACGCTTTTATCGGCCTGTGATTGCTTTTGCTGATGCAGGGGAGTGCATCAAAGGGTCTGCGCGTTCAATCCCAGGATTACACATGCGAGACTGTCTTGATCTTGTGGATAAACACACACCGGGGTTGATTCATAAGTTTGGTGGTCATGCTATGGCTGCAGGCTTAACTATAGGCTTGGGGGATGTCGAGATATTTCAGCGAGCGTTTAACGAAATATTAGATCAGCACTTTTCGCATGTGGATTTTCAACAAACGTTGATGACCGATGGTGAACTGGTCGGGAGCGAACTCTCTTTGCTTAATGCAGAACACTTGGCCATGAGTTACCCTTGGGGGCAGCAATTCCCGGAGCCGGTGTTTCAGGGAACGTTCCATGTTGAGTCAATTCGAATACTCAATGGTGGGCATATTAAATGGACCTTGATTTCAGATTCGGGCGAACTGATCGATGCCATTTATTTTAATGTGAAAACGCCGGAAATCTATGAGGCAGCAAAGAAACTTCAACTGTGTTACCGTCTCTCTGTTAATGAATTCAGGGATCGTCGTTCTTTGCAGTTGATGGTGGAGTATGCCGAATTATTAACCTAATTGGTTGTTGGGGGAGATATGAAAATCAAAACAGGCAATGTCAGTCAGGCTAAAACCGTAAAAGCGGGTTGTGGAATGCGATACGACCCTGAGCAGCTAGGCGATCATACCGGTTTTGACTTCCCGGGCGTTGATCTGTGGAATACCTTATTTAAAGAATCAAAGAAGTCCCCCGATTTGCCTGAGACAGAAAAAGACAAAGGGCAAGATTAAACGTCTTTACTCTTATGGTTTGACGGTGTGACTATTTGTCGCCATGGTAAAGCAGTTTACATACCATTGCTTGGAGGGAATATCATGGCATCTACACTCATTTTAGGGCCTGTTTTGGCTCAGGTCGGTTTAACGCTGGCTGTCTTTGTCCTACTGCTACTTCGGAAAAGTGTTGCTGTAAAGAGCGGTCAAGTGGATCGTCAAAAAGTGGCTCTTGATAATAAGTCTTGGCCTGATCAGGTGGTTCAGGCATCTAATAATATTGCCAACCAATTTGAAACCCCGATTTTGTTTTATGTTTTGTGCTTAAGTGCGTTGGCATTGAATGCTGTGAGTGGGTGGTTGATTGTATTAGCGTGGGGATACGTGCTCAGCCGTTGTGTGCATTGTTATATCCATGTTTCTTCTAACTATGTGCCGTTGCGAATGAAGGTTTTTGCGGTCGGTGTCCTTATTTTGTTTTTCATGGTGGCTTACTTGGCCTGGTACTTAACTTTTCAAAGCTAAAGCTCACCTGTTGATGGTTGTTCTGATTAAAGTCTAAGTTCAGTCGGAAGTGTTAAGGCTGGTGAGAACTAATGTGTCGTCTTGAATTTGGCCAGATGAGTAACAGCGAGTCTTGTATCTGTCTGTTGATTTTAGCCGTCTAACCAGTTTAGAGTAAAAAGACTAATTATCTTGGATAATATGTGATAACTTTCTCAAATCTGAAGGTTTTTGTGCTAAATGACGACAAGATGTCGTTTAAACGCATGTGTAACTGATCGTAACTGGTTAGTATAAAAACAATAAAAATTAATACATCGAAATAAGAAGATTTCCACTGAACAGTGAGAAATCCTTAGAAGCTAGCAAAGGTGAAAGCAGTGAAAAACAATAATAACAAGCTGGTAAAACTTGTATCTGTTGTTACTCTGGCTCTACTAGGCTCGGGTTGTAATCTAATCTATAAAACGACGGGTGATACCATGGCAGGCTACAGTGCCGACCATGCTGTACCCTTCATTATGTCCCTGGACGATACTGATATGGGCTGTGCTTCAGGTGAAGCGATGACGCCTTTGTTAATGTCTTTCAGTCGTGTGACGTCTCCTGCTCACAACGTCGGTGTGCTTATGTATGCCTCTGCTGCCTCTTGTGCTGAGCAAAAAGGTTGGGACGAAGAGCTCCGTTACCTCAGAGCTCTTAAAGCGGGTAACGCTACAGAAGCGGAAGATGCCCGGGAAGCGCAGAAGCGCTATTTTGCCTTGGCGGCACAACGCCAATATAAAGCCTATCAACATATGGAAGCCTACTTCGAAGTGAATGTGGGTGAAGAATGTGGTGATGTGGATGATCGCGAAGATCAGTTAGTATGGCTAGTCGGTAACCTGGCTGGTCTACAGTCGCTTAACAGCCAATTGTCATCTTTGTCTGATCAGGGCATTCCTACGAATATTGCTTCTAAAGTAGGTCGTGCGGCTGAATGTTTAAATGACGATGAGTGGTGGGGTGTTCCTTCCGCAATGCGCGCAGTCGTCTGGACCATGGTGCCAGGGACTATGCCTAAAGGTCAAAACGCTTGGGCGCGTTTGTCTCAAGCATCTAAACAGGGCGAAAACGTAGGTGTTCGTCTTGCTCATGTGTTTGAAGCTCTTGCCGCTTCTAACGCGAATAAAACGGATTTACTGAAAAACGTAATCCGCTCTCACGCAGATTCCATTAAGTCCATGCCGGTTCGTAAAGACGCGGCAATGCTGGATCGTATTGCTACTTTGAATATTCAGGCAATTTCAGATCGCATGTGGACTGAGCAAACAGGTCACAGAACACCGGCTGGTCGTTTGGGTAAATTCCCGGATGATGTAGTACAGGTGGAAACTCTGGATTTGGATGACTTGCTATAGCTTCGGCTGTAGCAGGTACTCACCAGCTAATCACTCAAGAAATACAACCAAATAATAATAACGAGATAATTCGAAAAGAGGCAATCAGGTATGTCGCTCAAAAAAATTCTGGCTGCAGGTTTCGCTGCAAGCTTAATGATGGGTACTGCGCAAGCAGCCGAGAAAAAAACCTTCTGTGTATTTGATCCTGTGGGTTCCAGTGGTCCTTTATTTAACTTGATGAAGGAATCTAAAACCTTCGCGCTTAAGTTAGGTGTGGATCTTGAACTGAGAGCTTATACCGATGAAAAGATCGCTGCAGAAGAGTTCAAGGCAGGCCAGTGTGACAGTGTGTTGTTGACGGGTACTCGAGCTCGTGAGTTCAACAAATTTACTGGTACTCTGGAAGCCATGGGGGCGATCACTTCTAATGAAGAACTGCGCCTTATTTTGCAAACGTTGCACTCACCGAAAGGCGCCAAGTTTATGAAGGAAGGCAACTACGAGGTTGCCGGTGTTCTGCCAGCGGGTGCGATTTACTTGTACATGCGTGATAAGTCGGTTAAAGACGTAGACGATCTTCAGGGTAAAAAGATTGCCACCCAGGATTACGATCCAGCGGCATTAACGATGGTTCGCCATGTGGGTGGTTCAGTTGTTCCTGCGACTACCTCGACCTTTGCTGGTAAGTTCAATAACGGCAGTGTTGATATCGCTTATGCTCCGGCTGTAGCTTATACACCTCTTGAACTTTATAAAGGCTTGGGTACAGAAGGCGGTGTTTTCAATTACAAAATTGCCCAGATGAATTTCCAAATTTTGATTCATACGGACAAAATGCCGGAAGGATTTGGTCAGGCATCTCGTGAATTCTCTATGACCCGCTTTGATCAGGCGTTTGACATCATTAAAACAGCAGAAGAAGAAATCAAGCCTTCTTACTGGGTTGACCCTATCTCCAAAGATCACGTGACTGGCTATGACAACATGTTGCGTGATGTGCGCATCAAACTGAAAGAGGACGGAGTTTATCATCCGAAAGCACTTAAGTTGATGTTTAAAGTACGCTGTAAGATGGATGCATCCCGTCCTGAGTGTGCTGAGCGTCTTGAATAAGTAAGTTGGATCGTGAACACAAAGATCTGTGTTCTATGTCTCTATACATGAAGATTATATGCAGTAAGCCCGTGGAAGGACCCCGGGCTTTATAATAATAAGAGGGTTTGTTCATGTCTTCCGGTGGATTTGCCAATCGTACCTGGCAGGAGTGGTTATCATCACTTCCCGCATTATTCCTCCTTCTCGGTGTTATTGCCTATACAACAAGTGCTGATATTCATGCTCAATTATTGAAGCTAGGGCAAAGTACTTGGGATAGCTATTTTGATTTAAGAAATGATCCTCAGGCTCCGACCTGTGATCCTTCTCTAGATATCGAATCTGAATTATCACGTTTGGTTGTTACTCATCAAGCAGAAGCGTCTGAAGATGAATTTGGTTTGTTTGATGATGAACCCCTTGATACGGCGGCTATGAGAGAGTCTCTGGAGAATTCTCGGGCTCTTTGTCAGGAAAAGTTCAGCAGCTATGAAGCAATCCAGGATCAGCTGACCACAGGTGTGATTGTCTATCGCGCAGTTGAACGATTTGTTGCGGATGTCGTTGCTTTTGGCTTAGCGGCACAGAAGTTCATTTTGGCATTTTTGGTGCTGATATGCGCCGCAACTGCTACCTTGTCCCGTCATCAGATTGCCATGCGTCCAATGGAATCGGAATTGGACCACCGTTGGTCTTCGCTGCTTCAGTTTATCGCAAACAGCATGCTCTTTTACTCCTCGATTGAGTTCTGGTCTTTATCTTATGTGGGTAAAGAGAGTATTGATGCCACTAGAGAAGGAATTCATGCTTCCTGGGTGATCGGTTTTGGTTTATTAGCACTATGCAGTTTGTACCAGTTGTTAAATATTCCGAAAGATGCCAAAAAAGGTGGTAGCTTCGGGCATGCAATGTTGTCGGTACCTCTCTATACACAAATGTGTTTGATCTCTGGTACCTATTTCATGCTGCATGGGCATACAGCTGGTATCGGTGTTTATCTTGATAAGATGATGGACTTCTCGGACATGTTCCTGAATCTTGGCTTGTATGTCTGGACAGGGATGATGCTGAAAGAAACGCGTCTTGCTTCTTTGGTGTTCAATGTTTTCAGACCGTTCAGAATGCCGACCGAACTGCTGGCCTTTGTTGCTGTTGTGGTTGCTGCAGTTCCAACCGCTTATACCGGTGCTTCAGGTATTTTCGTGATTGCGGTTGGTGCGGTTATCTATCAAGAGCTTCGTCGTGCAGGCGCACGTCGCCAGTTGGCATTAGCGACAACGGCGATGTCTGGCAGCATGGGAGTAGTGTTACGTCCTTGTTTGCTGGTTGTGATCATTGCTTATCTGAATCGGGATGTAACGACCGATGAGTTATTCCACTGGGGTAATCGTGTCTTCCTGCTGACTGCTCTGTTATTCCTTGCGTTCGTTTGGTTGACCCGCGATAAAGAAGCGAAATCTAATCCGGCGCCTTTGTCACAAGCCATTCCTCAGGCGACGAAGTTGTTGCTTCCAATCTTGCCTTACGCAGTTATCGTAGCTGCAGTTATTCTTTTCTATAACATTGTGCTGGACACTGCGCTGAATGAGTTTTCAGCTCCGCGTATTTTGCCAGTAATGATGCTAGGTTTCTTACTTTACGAACACTTTACGCGTGCGCGTTCTAAAAATAGTGTTTGGGCATCTGATCCGGCGAAGAGCGATCAGGACTCTACCGAGCCTGAGTATCACGGTATTGAACATGCGACACGTTCCTCTATTAACGAAACGACTGCGCATATTGGTGCACTGTTATTGCTGATGGGGCTTTCGGTGAGTATCGGTGGTGTGATGGAGCGTTCCGGAGTTATGGAGCTGTTTCCAACCGCCTTTGATAGCCAGTTTGCAGCCATGACTGCTCTGGTTGTGTTGTTGGTGTTCGTCGGCATGGTGATGGACCCATACGGTGCTGTGATTCTGGTTAATGCTACGGTGGCTGTCATTGCCTTTGAAAGCGGTATTGAACCATTGCATTTCTGGATGGTGTGCTTGGTTGCCTTTGAATTGGGCTATTTGAGTCCGCCGGTTGCCTTGAACCATTTGTTGACGAGACAAGTGGTTGGTGAAGAGGAAGTGGATAAAGCTCGACAAGAAGGTGATACCTTCTGGAGACGACACGAGAAGATTCTTTTACCTCTGGTAACTATGGGTACTGCATTATTGATCGTGGCATATGTTCCGCTTTGGTACATGTCCAACTGATTGTTAAGTGATTATTTTATCCATAAAGAAGGGCTCAAATTATGAGCCCTTTTTGTTGTCTGTGACCCGTCCTGAACGGTTGACACTTTTCCAGCTAAATATGGAAGCTCTTACATGGCAATTACCGGGTTGTCAGACTTAAATCGTAACAAAATGGTATCGATTACGTTCTTACATCTGACCTGGTAAATAAGTCTTCTTCTGACCACTATTGAATTCGCCGACGGGGCCTGATCTGAATTTAGAGGCCACTAAGGGCTCAAGAGGTTCGTCGGGTTTGCATTAGCTTTTATCTTGTTCAGATATTAATTAAATTTAACACTGGGCTTGAACTCAAAGGCATGCTGCTTTAATTGCTTGGCTGCATCTGCAAATAAGTCTTTGTATTCCTTTTCAACTGTAGACATTTCTTTTTGGAAACCGGCCTTTTCCTTACGTGATAGCGCTTTCCAGTTTTCATGAGTTGGTATGTGGGCCACCTTTTCATAGATAACTTCAAACACAGCGTAAGGCTTTTTCTCTTCTTCTGATAACGGTAAGTTATCGAGTAATACCTTAAGTCGGATGGAGGCTTCGATCATTTCAACTTGTTGGTCTTCAAACGCGTTGGCAATGACCCGGATGCTTTCAATGATTTTATCGTGGCGTTCTTTAACGTTAGAGAGAATTTCTTGTTCTCGTTGTTTTACTTTTTGAGTCAAAGACCAGGCCCAGACTGCCAGTCCCGAGATAATTGCCAGGCCGATAATTAAAAGAGATATGTGTGCGATAGTCATGCGTTAAGAACCTTTTACCTGTTGTACGACTTGATTAACCAAGTTGGCCGCAATAATAGCCGTGATGAAATAACCTATTGTAATACCTATCAGTAGTCCTCTAAAGCCATCTATGTAGCCACCTGCCGCTGCAAACGGAATGGTAACTACTAATAAACGAATGATGCTCACAATCAGAGCTTTCTTGGGCTCTGACAAGGCATTAAGAGATGAGGCTGACAGAATTACGATACCCATAGCACCGTGACCCAGCGGCAATATGTAAATGACCAGCTTGATGAGCTCGTGAACTTCTGCAGAGTCGCTGAAAACTTTAGCCAATGTATCGGATAGAACAACTAATATCAGATAAATGAGAAACTGCCAGGCCATAGAAAACTTGCGGGTGATAGAGATGGCCTTTTGAACTCGCTCGTATTGTTTGGCACCGAAGTTTTGACTAATGAACGGCGGCAGTGTCATCGACAATGCAAGGATCATCAGGATTGCCAGTGACTCAATACGAGTACCAACACCAAATGCAGCGACTGCTGCTTCTCCGTAGTGTGCAATGATTGCGATTAAAATACTGGTGGTAATAGGGGTTAGCATATTGGCCGCTGCTGCAGGTATGCCGATATGCAATATTTGTCTAGAGTGTTGTTTAAGTTGATCGACGGATGGAAGCGCTTCAAACCAGTGTTCAAAGCGTTGAACGTAAAGCAAACCAAGGACGCTGCTGATCAACCATGAGATCAAGGTTGCAACGGAGGCTCCTTGCAAGCCAAGGGCCTCGATGGGACCGAATCCAAAAATAAAGATGGGATCGAGAATGGCGTTTAATAATGAACTTAACGCCATGATGCTGGCTGGGAACTTGGTATTGCCAGCAGCTCGTTGCAGGCTATTCATTGTCATTATGAATGCATAGCAGGGGGCGGCCAGATACCAGATACTGATGTATTGCATGATCAATGCAATCATCTGGTCATCCGCCCCCAGTAAGCTAAAAATTGGTCGGCTGAAAACATAACCCAGCACACTCGCGGATGAGATAATCGCTATATTCAGTAGTAACGCTGTGGCGTGGATGTTTTCTTTTTTATCGCAGCCTCGGCCAATGATTTGAGCGACATAAGCGGATACGCCAATACCTAGACCAATAGAAAGACTGATAAAAGTAAAGGTAATGGGGAAGCTGAAACTGAGGGCTGCCAGTTCTTTTACTCCGAGTTGACCGACAAAGTAGGAGTCCACCAAATGAAATAACATCAGGCTGATCAGCCCGAGAGTCATGGGCAGGGTCTGACGGGTCAGTGTGGAGACAATGTGGCCTTGCAGAAGATTAACGGATTTCGACATGGAGTAGGTTTAGATTCTTGTTTGAAATGGATAAGTTTTCTACTTGTGAAGCCCGCCTGATAACTTAAATGAACCGATAAGCGGGTAGAAAACGATAATTGGGTATCCTATCACAAGTGCGTGTTAGTTAGATCAGTCGAGAGAAACAATAAAAGGTTCGTATGAAACTATTTTTCCTATGAATTCTTGCGAACAGCGGGTGATTTATTGTTTGCTCTTGCATAGAATACAGACGACGTTTTTACGGATTTTGGCCTGGGAGGGCTATCAATGTTATTGAGTGGAATCAAAGGCGCATGGAGAATCGCGCAAACGACTTCGGTGTTGGCCAAGAACGGGTTTGACTGGATTCGTGGTGACCGGCCACCGACGCCAAAGTTGCTTCGTGAAACCTTTGAAGATCTTGGGGCTACCTACATTAAACTGGGCCAATTTATTGCCAGTTCTCCCACGCTGTTCCCTGAAGAGTATGTTGAAGAGTTTCAGGCCTGTCTTGATCAAACCGAACCACTCCCTTATTCCTACATTGAATCTGTTTTACAAAAAGAATTGAGACAACCTCTCGATCAGGTGTTTGCTCATATTGACCCCACTGCATTAGCGTCGGCTTCCATCGCGCAGGTTCATGCGGCTCGTTTGATTACCGGTGAAGATGTCGTGATCAAGGTGCAAAAGCCTGGGGTGGAACATGTTATTCACACCGATTTGAATTTCATCCACTTGGCCATGAAAATTATGGAGATGATTACTCCGCACCTTGAAATGGCTTCCTTGTCTGAGATTGTTGGAGAGATTCAAAAGTCCATGTTGGATGAATGTGATTTCCTTAAAGAAGCCCAAAACATAGAAGCCTTCCAGCGCTTTCTGGATCATACGCAAAACCACTTGGTCGTTGTGCCCAAAGTATATCATCAGGCGACCAGTCGCCGAGTGCTAACCATGGAGCGCTTATATGGCGTATCGATGACCGATCTCGACGCCATTAAACGTTACAGCGATAACCCGGAAATGACCTTGAGAATCGCGATGAATACCTGGTTTGCCAGTTTGCATCAGTGCGATATTTTCCATGCTGATGTTCACGCCGGGAATTTGATGGTGTTGCAAGATGGTCGGGTCGGTTTTATTGATTTTGGCATTGTTGGGCGCTTGACGCCAGGAACATGGGAAGCACTTAATGATTTTGGCGAGGCCTTGATCGCGGGGAACTATGAGACCATGGCTAATGCTATGGTAGTGGTTGGCATTACCAAGCAAAAAGTCGATACCCATAAGCTGGCCTATGATCTGGAGAAATTCATCAAGCGAGTGGATGGCTTACAATCGGTTAGCTATCTCGACATCACAGAAACGGAAAATGACATTAATAAATTGATGACGGACTTTGTGAAAATGGCTAAGCGTCACGGCATTCAGTTCCCTCGTCAGTTTGGACTGTTAATTAAGCAACTGCTGTACTTCGACCGCTATCGACATGTAATGGCCATTGATTTGGTGGCAGAAGACTACATGTCGTTTCTGAATTGATATCAGTAGCTATGTTGCGTCGAGTCATGTTTCGTCTGTCGTTACTTCTTGTTGTGTTTGCCTCTGGTATTGGCATTTATGCGTGTCAGAATCAGCCAGTTAATGCGTCGGTTGATTTACCGGCGCACCACTTGCCGGATGGCACTTTTCAAAATCTCTATTTAGAGAACAGTAAAAAGTCGCTTTTTAAATTCTTATGGGCGAAATACACCTCTGATTGGTCGGACTGGGAAGGGCAGGAGGTTAAAGTTACTCCTGTGACGCTGAAATTAAAGCAAATCTCTCAGGGGGTGTATCAAAAACCAAGAGTCTCCTGGATTGGTCACTCGACTGTACTCATTCAATACAAAAACAAAGCGGTACTTACTGACCCTATTTTCTTTGATCGAGCCTCTCCGATCAGCTTTGCTGGCCCTAAGCGTGTGTTCAAACCGGCGGTGAGCCTGGATCAACTGCCCAACGTCGATTTCGTTGTCATCTCTCATAACCATTATGACCACTTGGACTTACCGACGGTGGAAGCCTTGGGGGATCAAACCACTTGGGTTGTACCACTTGGTTTAAAAGCATGGTTTGAGGAACAGGGTGTCAGCCGGGTCGTCGAGTTGGACTGGTGGCAAGCGCACGTCGAAGAGGATGTCACCTTACGTTTAACTCCTGCGCAGCATTGGTCCAAGCGCAGCCCGTGGGATACCAATACCTCTCTATGGGGTTCCTGGCAGATTCAAATTGCAGACTTTAACAGCTGGTTTGGTGGCGATACCGGATACAACGACATTCAGTTCAAAGAGATTGGCCAAAAACATGGGCCATTCGATTTTGCGATGATTCCGATCGGGGCTTATGAGCCTCGCTGGTTTATGAAGAACATGCACGTAAACCCTGAAGAATCTGTGAAAATCCATAAGGACATTCGGTCTGCCTATTCAATGGGCATTCACTGGAGCACTTTTCAGCTAACGGCTGAGCAGATAGACGCACCGAAAAACGATCTGGCTAAAGTGCTGGCTTCAGAACAAGATTTAACGCCATTTAAAGCCGTGCCTATTGGCTCCAGTTTCGAGATTTCCCATAAGTCTTTGTGATATTTGAAAATCCGGCTTTGAAAAAGTCGGCTTTTCTCTTGACCTCTTTCGCCGGTTCCCCCATAATTCGCGCCGTTGTGGTGGCCTCCATTGGTCCCCTCGCAACAATAAGCCGTGAACCTGGTCAGGCCCGGAAGGGAGCAGCCACAGCGGTTGACTTGTGTGCCGAGGGTGTGCTGGTGGAGGTCGCCTCCATATCTCAAGCGTCCTGCTTATTCTATTTCTTACATACCCTTTTAAAAATCTTTAAGTCATTAATGGCTCGTTAAATCTCGTCGTGCTGTTGGCTTTGCTTTAGCTTTTCTAAATCAAGAATTTCTACCTCATAATGATTGGGCTGGCAGGTTAGTGCTTGAATTCAGATAATAAGTGCAGCACGCTTCGTGGATCTGGATGTTTGTTGGTGATAGATGCAAGGGTATTGAATTTCCTAAAGGCTTGAAGTGGGTGTCTTGTTGATTGCAGCTTTTCTAAATCAAGAATTTCTATAACTCATAATGAATGGGCTGG
>JBFHTA010000039.1:0-19592 GCA_041590855.1 Pseudomonadales bacterium | reverse complement strand
CTGGGGGAATACGAACAATCTAACCAGTACTTCCGTCAGGCGGTAGCAATGATGACTGACGGCTTGCCGGACTTGCCAATGCCGAAACCAAGAAGCGGCGTCGGTGAGTTTGAGTTTAATCCGGAGATGTAGGGTTTCAATATCTGGTTAATTGTTTGGGGGACTGGTAGCCATGTCTACCAACAGGGAGAAGGAAATGGAAAAGGATTATTTGCCTGATTTTTCTGGTAAGTGCATTTCTATGAGTGTGAGTAACTCTGAATGCAGTCATGATCTCTTTAACCCTCGCTTTGAATATCAGGGCGGCCAGTTATTTATTGTTGGTACAATTCCTGTCGGGGCAACTGACTCGGGTTGGGATGCCAATCAAGTAGGCGCAGTTGCTTGGTCTGGAGTTCGTAGCTACGTGCTTTTTGATGATCTTGAAGCGTATTCAAAAGCGATAGCAATATCTGAGGCTTACCAGTCAGAGGCTTCTGATGATTAACTTGCTCTCACAGCTTATAAGGATAGATCGAGCGTGAGGTAAGTTATTGTTTAAATGGGATATGCTAGGTAATAAAGTACGTGCATGAAAGTTGAAAAAACATGAGTTAAATGCGTGTTACAACTATTGAGAGAGCATAGATCAAAATGAAACCGTTCTCGGTATTGGCTGGCTTATTACTAGTTGTGGCGATTGTGTACTGGATCTCAGATCAAATTCACGGATACATAGATCGCAAGTCTGGAGCTATTGTCGAAGAAACTCTTTCTGACAATACGATTAGTCAATTAAGTCTTCTTATAGATGTTCAGCAGTTACTAAAAACGGGAGAAGTTGCTCAAGCTAATCTGAAGCTGTCTGAGTCTATAGAAACGTCGATTTATATCCTTGAAAATAATTGTAGTTTACCAAAATGTGATAAAGCATTACGAAACTATAAGGCTCAGTTAACTCACCGCTAATCCAGAGATGTAGTTTTCTAGTTTCTACTCAAAATATTAGTTAATCGACCATTAGAGCAAACGGATTATGAAAGGTCTGAGGTTTTATCTATTGTTTTGGTTTTACAAAGATCAAATATGACAGCCAGTACTTGAATCAAAAGAGCAGTAACTCTTAAATTATCGCTGTAGTGCAGTTTGTATTGATGATGTGTCTCCACCCACAAAAAAGCCACCTTGTCGGTGGCTTTTTCAGGCTTAGCTAAGCCTTAGCTGCAATCATCAAATCATGATTACATGGCAATACCGCGAATAGTGAAGAACAGGATTGCCGCTAAGATACCGGATGCTGGTACGGTGATTAACCAGGCTGCAACGATCTTCATCAGCGCTGAGCGCTTCACTAGCTCTTCTTTATAGACACGCTTTAAACGCTTTCTTTCGGACTTGCTTAGGAAAACGTCGGTCTTACGCTTTTTGAGCTGACGAAGCATTTGTGCCATTTCTTCTACGGAAGCATTTTTAAAGTCCGCAAGGAATTCTTCGATGCGTGCTTTTTCAGCCCCTTCGTGGTGATCCACAATGGTGTGTAGCTGGCTGGCGTAGCTGGTTTTCATGTACTCACGTAGGAAACCAACACCAAAGACACCACCTACGGCAATATGGGTTGAGCTCACTGGAAGACCCAGCTGAGAGGCAATGATTACTGTAATCGCCGCTGCCATTGCGATACAGAAGGCACGGGTTTTATCCAGCTCGGTAATTTCAGTACCAACGGTACGGATCAGTTTCGGGCCAAACAGAATCAAACCGATGGAAATACCGATGGCACCAACCATCATTACCCACAGAGGAATGCTGGCTTTGGTTACAACGCCCTGGCTCAGTACGGCTTCGTTGATCGCGGCTAGCGGGCCAATAGCGTTAGCTACGTCGTTAGCACCGTGCGCAAAACTTAATAGGGCTGCAGCGATGATCAGAGGAACCGTAAACAGGCTGTTCACGCCATCTTTTTCTTCAATGACGTTATTGGCTTTGATCTTATCTGCTTTTTTGTTGATCAGAGGTTGAGAGATCAACCAGGTAACGACCGCAATACCGAAGCCCGTTAAGGCGGCCATTTCGATGCCAGGTTTCCAGATCTTCTTAAGGCCTTTCATGATCAGGTAGGTGGAGAAAGCCCATACCATCAGCATGATTAAGATAGGAACGATGCGCTTGGCTGAGATCAGCATGTTCTGCTTGGTGACTACGGTTTTCTTGATGAAGTACAAGAACAAGGCTGCGATCAAGCCGCCCAACACCGGAGAGATCACCCAGCTTGCGGCAATTGCGCCCATTTTCGACCAGTTAGCAATACCAAAACCGCCTGCTGCAATACCGGCACCCAATACACCACCTACGATGGAGTGGGTCGTGGAAACAGGGGCACCCAGATACGTTGCCAGGTTCAACCAAAGAGCACCGGCCAACAGTGCCGCCATCATTAGCCAGATGAAGACATCAGGATCAGAAATGGCAGAAGGATCAATAATGCCTTTTTTGATGGTACCGACAACGTCACCACCGGCAATGATGGCTCCGGCGGCTTCAAACAGTGCCGCAATAATCAATGCCCCGGTCAGGGTCAGTGCTTTGGAACCCACAGCGGGCCCTACGTTGTTGGCTACATCGTTGGCACCGATGTTAATCGCCATATAGCCGCCGATCATGGCAGCAATGATTAACATGTAACCGCCTTCCACACCCTGAACTCTTACAGAGGTGTAGATGATGATGCCAGCGAGGAAAAGTAATGCCAGGCCAAGGCGAACTAGCTCGGTCTGATAAGAAGAAGTGGCCTTTTCGAGTTGGTTTAGGTTTCTAAATTCCATAAAAGAACTCTCAGTGGTCGAATGGAAGCAAACTGCTCATTTGGCGCGCAGTGTAAAATAAATAACATTAAAATGTCACAAAAAAATGCTAGTAGTTCGACGGAGTGTCTGAAAAGGCAGAAGCTGCCCAATGATGGGGCAGCTTCAGACAGATAAGGCGGTTAACGAGGGGCGTAATCGAAGACGTCTGAGTAACAATCGGCTTGGTTTAAACCGTCGTTGGTTAGGGCATCCAGAATGCCGTAGACAAAGTTAGGTGACCCGCAGAAGAAAGCAGAGCAGTCGTTCAGGTTTTGGAAGCGCTCCAGGATCAAATCTTCAATCAGTCCACTGTAGCCGTCCCAACCCTGGTTGGTGTCCCGAACGATCGGGTAGTAGTGAATAACCCCTTGTTCTTGCCATTGTTGAGCCAGATCGGTGGCGTAGAGATCTGAAGGCTGCTTGCCAACCCAAAACAGATGCAAGTTTGGGCGCTCCGATTCCTGTTCCAATGCTTCGATCAAACTTTTCATTTGTGCAAAGCCGGTACCGGCGGCAATCAACAAGACATCTTTCTTTAGAGTGTGGCGTTCAATGGGCAGGTAACAATTACCCATCGGAAGTTTTACCCGGGTCGTGGGTAAGTTACTCAATTGTTCCAAAACGTACAACGCGCTGGGATTATCCTGGTGAGCCTGGATATGAAGCTCGATGCTACGACCGGCCGGTGCACAAGCGATGGTGAAGGGGTAACTGTTTCCGTCTTCAGGCAATAATTCCAGATATTGACCGGCGTGAAATTCAGGCAGTTTTCCTGCAGGTGCCAGTAGCGTTACTCGATAGACGTCGTTATTTAACTGGGTTACTTCTTCGATTTGGCAAGCGATCGTTTGCAATTTAAATTCTCCAGGGCCTCTGAAGGCCTTAATGCCAATGGTTAAATCCGTAAGTGGCGTTGCTATACAGTATAAGAGGTTATGCTGTGTTGGTGGTGCTGAAAGGGTGATTCCGTTATTTAATCGAACCTGGCCAGAGATTAAATCACCATAGCAGACTTCGCATACGCCGTTCGTGCAAGCCCTGGGAATAAAGCAATGGTTTGCCAGGGCTGCGTTTAATACAGTGTCACCCGCCTCACAGCTGAAACTGTGTTGAGTGGTGGTTGTGATGATGAAATAGGGCTTCTCGGACATCAGACGTTAGAAAGGTTTGCTGTCCGGAAGTTTTATCCCCAGGCTGTCCCATATTTCATCGACTCTCTCAGTGATCTGAGGGTCTTTCTCAATGGGGCGTCCCCATTCACGATCGGTTTCACCTTGCCATTTATTTGTGGCATCAAAACCGATTTTTGAACCCAAACCGGACACTGGCGAGGCAAAGTCCAGATAATCGATGGGTGTATTTTCGATCATTACGGTATCCCGTGCCGGGTCCATACGAGTGGTCATCGCCCAGATCACATCATTCCAATCGCGAGCATTTACGTCATCATCACAGACAATCACAAACTTGGTGTACATGAATTGCCGAAGGAACGACCACACGCCCATCATCACCCGCTTGGCGTGACCCGGATATTGCTTCTTCATGGTCACCACCGCCAATCGGTAAGAACAACCCTCCGGCGGGAGATAGAAATCCACCACTTCCGGAAACTGTTTTTGGAAGATGGGTACAAAGACTTCGTTCAGTGCAACGCCCAATACCGCAGGTTCATCTGGTGGGCGGCCAGTATAAGTGCTGTGATAAATTGGCTGTTTACGATGAGTGATTCGTTCTACGGTGAATACCGGGAACTGATCGACTTCGTTGTAGTAGCCGGTATGATCACCATAAGGCCCTTCGTCGGCCATTTCGTCCGGATAAATATGACCTTCCAGCACAATTTCGGCACTGGCCGGGACTTGTAAGTCATTGCCAATGCTTTTTACCAGCTCGGTTTTGCTGCCGCGTAACAATCCGGCAAAGGCGTATTCGGACAAGGTATCAGGCACAGGGGTAACGGCCCCTAAAATCGTGGCTGGATCGGCACCCAAGGCAACAGATACCGGGAAGGGTTCGCCCGGATGTGCGTCCTGCCACTCTTTGAAATCCAGCGCGCCACCACGGTGAGATAACCAACGCATGATGAGTTTGTTTTTGCCAATCAATTGTTGACGGTAAATCCCCAGGTTTTGTCGCTCTTTATGCGGGCCTTTCGTGATGACCAATGGCCAGGTCACTAACGGGGCAGCATCGCCCGGCCAACAGGTTTGAATCGGAATCTTGGTTAAATCGACATCATCGCCTTCCAACACGATGTCCTGACATGGGGCTTTGGACACCACTTTGGGCCCCATTTTTAACACCTGCTTGAACAGCGGCAGCTTTGACCACGCATCCTTCAGGCCTTTTGGTGGTTCAGGCTCTTTTAGGAAAGCTAACAGCTGGCCAATTTCCCGCAACGCCGTGACATCGGTTTGCCCCATGCCCTGAGCCACGCGTTGTGGTGTGCCAAACAGATTGGCCAGTACCGGCATGTCGTAGCCTTTTGGGTTTTCGAACAGAAGAGCCGGGCCGCCTGCTCTGAGAGTACGATCGCATATTTCGGTCATTTCCAGATAAGGATCGACTTCTGCTTTGACCCGAACCAGATCACCACTCTTTTCCAGGGCATCGATAAACTCACGCAAATCGCTGTATTTCATATTAAGGAGGCTCGCTCATCCGTTAACTGATTGCGCCGAATTATCGCGGATTCCCGATATGAAAGAAAGGTTTAGTGATTTGATAGGTTTTTGTTACAACCGACATGGCTAAATGAAAGAAATGAACATAGCTGAGTGCATGTACCCCAATGGTTTGGATCATGGGTACTCTTGGTGTCTTTGCGCTATCGGTCTGCCATCGATGTCCGTTACGATCAAATCCAGGATGTAGTGTGTGTCATTGGATAGGTTAAGCCGCAAGTGCGAGAGCATAACCGGATAGTGGGGCTGGGTAGTGAAACGTCCGGACTGGCTGCTGGTGCTGACTCCGGAGGCACTGTGTTTTTTAGAGGTTAATTTATAAATAAAGGTTTGTTCACAGTCACATTCCGCTGTTGGGCTGATTGTGATGGTGTCGTTTTCGTAAGAGGCATTAAGGTGAAGCTCCATCGCAAAAATCGGCGAAGACGCAAATATGAGCATCGCTGCAACCTGCCGGAATCTTTTTAGAATATCGGACGGTAACACAGAGGGCAGTAAGTCAGTGATCAGCATGGTTGATTGTATTTAATTGAGTAATGACTCATTTGTGCCGAATTAGGGGGAGATAGTTCCCTATTGTATATAAAAGGCAGATCTATAGCGTCGATTCACTGTATAAATTGGTACTAAGGTATTGGTGTGTTTCGGGGGAATAGAGAGGTGGAAAGGGGGGAGAGCTTTGTGCCGGGCACAAAAAAGGCCGCGAGGTAAGCGGCCTTTTTATGCAGTTCTGCAAGGAGGGGATTAACGCCCCTTCATCGACATAAAGAATTCTTCGTTAGTTTTGAAGCCTTTCAATTTGTCTAGCAGGAATTCGCTGGCCGCAATGTCTTCCATTTCATGAAGCAACTTGCGAAGAATCCACATGCGCTGCAATTCATCTTCGGTGGTAAGAATGTCTTCGCGACGTGTACCCGACTTACGAACGTTAATCGCAGGGAATACGCGCTTTTCAGCAATCTTACGATCAAGGTGGGTTTCCATGTTACCCGTGCCTTTAAACTCTTCGAAGATCACTTCGTCCATCTTGGAGCCAGTGTCGACCAATGCGGTTGCAATGATGGTCAGGCTTCCGCCTTCTTCAACGTTACGCGCTGCACCGAAGAAACGTTTAGGGCGTTCAAGGGCGTGGGCGTCAACACCACCAGTCAGTACCTTGCCTGAAGAAGGAACAATGGTGTTATAAGCACGAGCCAAACGGGTAATGGAATCCAGCAGGATAACCACGTCTTGTTTGTGTTCAACCAGGCGCTTGGCTTTTTCCAATACCATTTCAGCAACCTGTACGTGACGTGCCGGTGGCTCATCAAAGGTACTGGCAACCACTTCACCGCGTACGGTGCGCTGCATTTCCGTTACTTCTTCCGGACGCTCATCGATCAATAGCACAATCAGGTGACACTCAGGGTTGTTACGAGTGATGGATTGGGCGATGTTCTGAAGCATCACGGTTTTACCCGCTTTCGGCGGAGATACGATCAAACCACGTTGACCTTTACCGATCGGAGACGTTAAGTCGATGATGCGGGCAGACAGATCTTCAGTAGAGCCGTTACCTGCTTCTAGTTTTAAACGTTCGTCTGGGAATAAAGGAGTGAGGTTTTCAAAAAGAATTTTGTTCTTAGCGCTTTCCGGCTTGTCGTAATTGATCTTATCGACCTTGAGCATAGCGAAGTAGCGCTCGCCATCTTTCGGTGGTCGGATCTTGCCGGAAATGGTGTCACCTTTCCGCAAATTAAACCGGCGAATCTGGCTTGGTGAAACGTAAATGTCATCCGGGCCAGCTAAGTAAGAACTACCAGAAGATCTAAGGAAGCCGAAGCCATCTTGAAGAATTTCTAATACGCCATCGCCATAGATGTCTTCACCGCTCTTAGCGTGTCTTTTCAGGATTGTGAAGATAACGTCTTGCTTACGGGATCTAGCTAGATTGTCGAGTCCCATTTCTGCAGCAATTTCTAAGAGCTCAGGCATGCTCTTTTGCTTGAGATCTGTAAGATTCATGAATTTCCTGTGAGTAGTTTACTTGAATGTATGAGGTTTAATTGGGTAGGTTTCAGATGTTTTTATAGTGAAATGAGGTTATTGGAAGAACCTCGGACCAACTGAAGACCAATATAGAAGGATATTCGGCGGCAGTCCAGAAAAATTTACCAAAAAATGTACAAATCGTCGGAGACAGACTGTCTCAGAGGGTGGGCTGGGCCGTTTGAACCAGTATCCCGAACGATACTGGCACAAAGCAAAGACAGTTTTCGGGTTATACCGTGCTGTCAATGAAGGCAGTCAATTGCGACTTGGAAAGTGCACCGACTTTAGTGGCTTCAACGTTACCGCCTTTGAAAATCATCAGGGTTGGAATACCACGGATGTTGTACTTAGGAGGCGTTGCTTCGTTTTCGTCGATGTTCAATTTACAGATTTTGATCTGGCCTTCGTAATCTTTCGCTATCTCTTCAAGGATAGGTGCAATCATCTTACAAGGACCGCACCACGGTGCCCAGTAATCAACGATCACAGGAAGATCGCTCTTAATCACTTCGTCTTCGAAAGTTTCATCGGTTACGTTCACAATAGTGTCGCTCATGATGTATATCCTAGTCTTTTATGTATGTAGTTTAAAAAATGGGTTGTTTGAATTCGGTCGTCTTTAATTAAATTTGAGAAAGCGGTGATTATTAAGTTCCCTGCGTTATCTCAAAGAAATGATTCGTCGGGCGGCTGCGAAAAGGTGTAAAAAGTGGCATGATTAAGCCCGTAAAAACGTTATTAGATTCTCTGTACTATATGGGCGCAGAGAGGAATTACAAGTCTTTTAATATGAAAGAGAAGTTATGACGGTCGATACTGATGCGTTAGCCGCGATTGATTTAGGATCCAACAGCTTTCACTTGGTTGTGGCCCGGGAAGAGCAAGGCGAAATCCGGGTGGTTGAGAAACTGGGTGAGAAGGTTCAATTGGCGGCCGGTATCGGCAAAGACAAACGATTGAGCGAAGAAGCCATTGAACGCGGGCTGGATTGCCTGGCCAGATTTACCGAGCGTCTGAAAAACGTTCCACCGGATCGCATTCGCGTGGTGGGCACAAATGCCTTACGGGTGGCCAAAAACAGCAACGACTTTATTAAGCGGGCGCGAGGAGTACTGGACGCGCCTGTGGAAGTGATTGCCGGTCGCGAGGAAGCCCGACTGATTTATCTGGGGGTTTCCCATACTTTATCAGACGATGCCGGAGCCAAGTTGGTTGTGGATATTGGCGGTGGCAGTACCGAGTTCATTATTGGTGAGCGCTTTGAACCCATCGAGATGGAAAGCCTGCATATGGGCTGCGTTTCCTATCGAACCCGCTTTTTTAATGAAGGCAAAATCAAACGTAAAAGTTTTGATCGGGCGGTGCTGACCGCACGGATGGAGTTACAGAGTATCCGTGACCAATACCTGGCGCAAGGCTGGGAAACGGCCATTGGGTCGTCCGGCACCATTCGAAACATTGAACGGGTATTGGTTTCTCGAGGCTGGACAGAAAGCGGCATCACCCGAGAGGCGCTGGATAAGTTGCGCAGCCTGATTTTGTCCTATAGTCATGTGGATGAGTTGGATATTGAAGGCTTAAAGCCGGAACGTAAAAGTGTTTTTCCTTCCGGAGTTGCGATTCTTTTAGCAACTTTCGATGCATTAGGTATTGAGCGTATGGAATATTCGGACGGAGCCCTTCGTGAAGGGGTGCTATACGATGTTTTGGGTCGACTCAGTCATGAAGACGTTCGGGAACGCACCGTGTTGGCGTTGATGGAACGGTTTCATGTGGCGAAAGAGCATGCCGCTGTGTGCGAGCAAACGGCCGTAACCTTGTTTGATCAGTTTAAAGACGCTTGGTCACTCAAAGCTCAGGATCGTGAATTGCTCAGTTGGGCGGCGTGTTTGCATGAAGTGGGACGGGTCATTGCCCATAATCAGTTCCACAAGCACGGGGCGTATTTAATCGCCCAGTCGGATTTGGCTGGTTTTACTAAAGGTGAGCAGGAAGAGCTGTCGATCTTGGTGCGTTTGCATCGCCGTAAGATGTCTTTGCTGGTGCTGGATGATTTGGAACCGGCGCGAGCGAAAGAGTTGAAACGGCTGATTATTTTGCTGCGCTTGGCCATTACCTTATGTGCGCCAAGGTTTATGACTCAGCCGCCAAAGGTCACTATTCGTTGGGTCAATGAGGTCATTGAACTGTCTTTCCAGGATGACTGGCCGAGTGAATACTCGTTGGGCTTGGACATGCTCAAAGAAGAAATGAAGATCTGGGCCAAAATCGGTATTGAAGGCAGGGTGGTGTTGGACTCTTAAACTAGGAAAGGTGTTCTAACTTCTTATTGCCAATGTGTATTTTGTAAATATGCATTGCTGTGAAAAAGCCACCTCTCGGGGTGGCTTTTTTATTGGCTGGGTATCAGCAGATGCTGCCCTAAAGATTACGCCCGCAACGCAAGTTTCTCCAACAGCGTGGTTTGGGCAGAGATGACTTCATCCTCATCGCCTGGTTGATTTTGGGTATAGCACCCATCGGAGTCCATTTCCCAGCTTTGGCAATTGTCTTCAAGATACAGATTCAGCTCTTCAATCATCCGTTTCTTGAGCTTGGGTGGTTCGATCGGGAAACAGGTTTCAACCCGATTAATCAGGTTGCGTTCCATCCAATCAGCGCTGGCACCGTACAACTTGGGATTACCGCTGTTCTCGAAATAGAACACCCGCGTGTGTTCCAGGAAGCGGCCAACGATTGAGCGAACCCGAATGTTGTCGGATATGCCTTCGATTCCTGGGCGCAACGAGCACATCCCGCGAATGATCAAATCAATGGAGACACCAGCCTGGGAGGCCTTATACAACGCCTTGATAATTTTCGGTTCAGTTAAGCCATTACACTTGATGATGATCCGGGCGGGTAGGCCGTCATTGGCATTGGCGGCTTCTTTGTTAATCAGATCAATCAGGCCTTTATGCAGCGTAAAAGGGGCATGCATCAGTTTTTGGGTTTTCTGAATTTTGCCCATGCCGGTCAATTGCTGAAAAATCCGATGCGCATCGTAGGTGATCTCATCGTTCGCAGTCAGATAACCATAGTCGGTGTAGAGTTTGGCTGTGCCTGCGTGATAGTTGCCTGTGCCCAGATGAGCGTAGCGTTTCAGTTGCTGGTTCTCTCGGCGCAGAATTAACATCATTTTAGCGTGGGTTTTATGGCCCACCACACCATAAGTTACCAGGGCTCCGGCTTCCTGCAGTAAGCTGGCCAAGTTGATGTTGTCTTCTTCGTCAAAACGGGCACGCAGCTCGATGACCGCAGTCACTTCTTTACCGTTTCGGGCGGCTTCGCACAGGGCTTTTACGATGTCGGAATCTTCACCGGTACGATACAGGGTTTGTTTAATGGCGATCACGTTGGGGTCTTTCGCGGCGGCCATCAACAGATTAACTACCGGCGTGAAGGACTCAAACGGGTGGTGTAGCAAACGGTCATGCTTACGAATTTCATCAAATATGTTGTTTTTGGCCGACAGTTTAAGCGCCTTTGGCAGACCAGGAGTAAAGGGCTCGTACTGAATATCCGGGCGCTTCACCAGACTCAGGGTTTCCATCAGGCGAGCCAGGTTTACCGGGCCGTCTACACGATAGAGGTCATCTTCACTGAGGTTGAAGCGTTTCAGCAGTTCTTCCACCAGGTCATCCGGGCAATTGTTGGCGACTTCCAGGCGAACGGCGTCACCGTAACGGCGGGAGAGCAGCTCACTGCGCAGCGCATTGGCCAAATCTTCTTCGGTTTCATCAATTTCCAGGTCGGCATTCCGGGTCAGGCGGAACTGATAACAACCGTCAATGGTCATGCCCGGGAATAAATCGCCGGCATGCGCGTGAATGATGGAAGATAAAAAGACCAGATTGTCGCCGCCTTCTTCGCAGATTTCATCGGGCAGACGAACCACTCGGGGTAAGGATCGGGGTGCTGGTAAGATGGCCAGCCCGGTTTCCCGGCCAAAGGCGTCTTTGCCGTCAAGTTCTACGATGAAGTTCAGGGTTTTATTGACCAGTCTTGGGAAGGGGTGTGACGGGTCTAACCCGACCGGGCTCATGACCGGCATGACGCTTTCATAGAAGAAGCTGTTAATCCACTCTTCTTGCTCCGGTGTCCATTCTTCGCGGCGCAGGAACCGAATGTTTTCTTCACGCAAGGCGGGCAGGATCACATCATTGAGTATTTCATACTGACGTTCCACCAGTGGGTGATATTGCTCGCTGATGGCCTCCAGGACACTTTCCGGCGACATATTATCGGACAGGATTTTCGCCTGACTGAATTCGATCTGGCGCTTCAGTTCTGCCACCCGGATTTCAAAAAACTCATCGGTATTGGAGCTGAAAATACACAGGAATAACAGGCGTTGCAGCAAGGGATGACGTTCATCCATGGCTTGCGCCAATACCCGCTCATTAAACTTGATCTGGCTCAACTCTCGGTTGATGTACAGTTCAGGGTTGTCTAAATCAATGACATTGCTGTCTTCAGTCGCCGGGGTGGTCATATCCTTCGAATTTCCTTAAATGAATGTCAGTGAGTTACGAGACCAGTGAATAGTAGATTTTAACTATTCACTGTGATGCGTACTCCACTGTGATACGCACTGTAAATAACCGTTGAGGTGTCACGCCTTGTATGTACGTCTCTAGTTCAGCGCTTTGGCTGCCCGTACTGCAAAATAGGTCAAAATGCCATCAGCACCCGCTCGTTTAAAGGACACCAGGGATTCCATCATGACGGCATCCAGGTCGAGCCAACCGTTTTGGGCAGCAGCCACATGCATGGCGTATTCGCCACTGACCTGGTAGACGAACGTGGGCGCCTGGAACTCGTCTTTAACCCGACGTACGATGTCGAGGTACGGCATACCCGGTTTGACCATCACCATATCTGCGCCTTCTTCCAAGTCGGAGGCGATTTCATGCAGGGCTTCGTCGCTGTTGGCCGGGTCCATCTGGTAGCTGTATTTATTCCCGCCAGCTAAATTGCTGGCCGAGCCAACGGCATCACGGAAGGGACCATAATAGGCGGATGCATACTTGGCCGAATAGGCCATGATGCGGGTATTAATGTAATTTTCGCTTTCCAGGTTCAGACGGATTTCACCGATTCGGCCGTCCATCATGTCGGATGGTGCCACTATGTCTGCCCCGGCAGCGGCGTGCGACAACGCCTGTTTGGTGAGAATTTCCACCGTTACGTCGTTCAGCACGTAGCCGTTCTGATCAATGATGCCGTCTTGCCCGTGGGTAGTGAAGGGGTCCAGTGCTACGTCTGTCATCACTCCCAGTTCCGGGCAGGCGTCTTTCAGTGCCTTAACAGCACGTTGTGCCAAACCGTCGGGATTGTAGGCTTCTTCCGCCATTTCGGTTTTGGCGTCTTGCGGCGTTACCGGAAAGATGGCGACGGCCGGAATGCCCAGCGATGACCAGACCTTGGCTTCTTTTACCAACAAGTCGATGGATAAGCGCTCAACACCCGGCATGGAGTGTACTTCTTCACGTTGGTTGGTGCCTTCCAGAACAAACACCGGGTAAATCAGGTCGTTGGTGGTGAGCACGGACTCACGCATTAAACGACGAGAAAAGTCGTCTTTTCTCATTCGACGCATACGAATTAAAGGGAAACGACGTGTATCTAATGTAGGCATGTCCAACTCCGTTGTGTATGGCTGCGGTGCCACGGCATGTAAATTCAAGGGCGGGTCAATCACAATAACCGCCTGCGATGTTTGTATGTGTGACATCCAAACCGCAAAGATCTCTAAGAATTTAACATGAAAGTTTAGGGTATTCGCTTTCTATGTAACTATTATGAAACTTTACCATGAATTGGTCTTGCCTTACCTCAATAGAACTTAACCGCGTTGTGCTGGTCAGAGGTTAAAATAATTAATCGGGTGGGAATATTTGATGAATAAACGTATTGCCTTAGTGGGGCTGCTGGTTTTGGCCGTGCTGGGTTTTTGGTACTTCGATCTTGGCCAGTATTTAACACTGGATTATTTTGCCACACAACGAGAGCAGTGGGCGTTAGCCATTGAGGAAAATCCTTGGCAGAGCGCGATTGTTTTCTTTGCGGTGTATGTCGCAGTGACCGGCTTGTCATTGCCTGGCGCGGCGATCATGACCTTGGTAGCAGGGGCATTGTTCGGGGTGTTATGGGGAACGGTGTTGGTGTCTTTTGCCAGTACCCTGGGAGCAACTCTGGCCTTTCTGGTGGCGCGATTCGTTTTACGGGATTCGGTTCAGAAGAAATTTGGTGACCAGTTAAAGAGTATTAACCAAGGGGTAGAGAAAGACGGTGCCTTCTATCTGTTCACCTTACGGTTAATTCCTGTGTTTCCTTTCTTCCTGATTAACTTACTGATGGGGCTGACGCCAATTCGTACGCTGACCTTCTTCCTGGTCAGTCAGTTAGGCATGTTGGCGGGCACTGTAGTGTACGTCAATGCGGGGACTCAGTTGTCCCAGGTAAGCGAGTTCAGCGCCTCCGCCATTCTTACTCCCGGTTTAATCGGTTCTTTTGTATTGTTGGGGATTTTCCCTTGGTTGGCCAAGGCGTTGGTTAATGCCATCAAACGTCAGCAAGTGTATAAGGGTTGGCAGAAGCCACAACAGTTTGATTTTAATTTACTGGTGATTGGTGCCGGTGCCGCAGGTCTGGTGACGTCATACATAGGCGCGGCTGTAAAGGCCAAAGTGGGGTTGATTGAACGCCACAAAATGGGTGGTGATTGTCTGAATACTGGCTGTGTGCCCAGTAAGGCGTTATTACGTAGCGCCAAGATTAATCATTACATCGGTCAGGCGAGCCAATATGGTTTGAAAAACGGGTCTGCTGATGTGGATTTTCCGGCGGTGATGGAGCGGGTTCAGGAAATCATCAAAACCATTGAACCGCATGACTCGGTGGAGCGCTATCGTTCGTTGGGCGTTGATTGTTTACAGGGGCAGGCACGTTTGAAATCGCCGTATGAGGTGGAACTCAATGGTGAGGTATTAACGGCTAAAAACATCGTGATTGCTTCAGGCGCACGCCCCTTTGTTCCACCAATTCCCGGGTTGGATGAAGTGAATTGGTTTTCATCCGACACCATTTGGGAGATTCGGGAAAAACCTGCCCGATTGTTGGTACTCGGTGGTGGCCCGATTGGGTGCGAATTAGCGCAGGCGTTTTCTCGTTTGGGATGCCAGGTGATTCAGGTCGATATGTCTGAGCGTTTGATGCCAAGAGAAGACGAGGATGTGTCAGAAGTGATTCATCAGCGTTGGCAGGAAGAAGGCATAGAACTGTATTTAGGTCATAAAGCGGTGCGCTTTGAGAATAATGCCGATCAGCAAACCTTAATTGTGGAGCGAAACGGTCAAGAAGCGACCATCGCTTTTGATGCCGTCTTGCTGGCGGTGGGGCGCAAAGCCAATACCGATACTCTGGGTTTGGAAGCCTTAGGCATTGAGGTTACAGATCGTGGTACAGTGGAGGTAAATGAGTACTTACAAACCAAGTATCCGAATGTATTGGCGTGTGGTGATGTCGCCGGACCGTATCAATTCACTCATACCGCAGCCCATCAGGCGTGGTATGCGTCGGTGAACGCCTTGTTTGGCCGATTAAAGAAATTCAAAGTGGACTATCGGGTGATTCCTTGGGCCACCTTTACTGATCCTGAAGTGGCTCGGGTTGGTCTGAGTGAGCAAGAAGCCAAAGAGCAAGGCATTGCTTATGAAGTGACCAAATACGGGATTGACGATTTGGATCGTGCCATTGCGGATTCCGAAGCTCATGGCTTTGTAAAAGTATTGACGGTGCCGGGCAAGGATAAAATTCTGGGAGTCACTATCGTCGGCTATCACGCCGGAGAGTTGATTGCCGAATACGTAACCGCCATGAAGTATGGTTTAGGCTTGAATAAGATTTTGGGAACTATACATATCTACCCGACATTATCTGAAGCCAATAAATACGCGGCGGGAGAATGGAAGCGGGCGCATGTATCGGAAAAGGTGTTGCTTTGGTTAGAGAAGTTCCATCGTTGGATGAGAAGTTGATTCGACTTATTTGAATATCACTCTGGCTGACCGCTGACGAGGCAGCCAAACTGTGATTTACTATTAGCAATGTTAAGAGCACCCCGATGAGTCTGATGTTACTCGGAAGTCGATAAGGGTGCTTTTTTGTTGGTGAATGAACAGTAAGGAAGAGAGCAATGGCAAAGAAAATTGCGGTTTTATTATCCGGTTGTGGTGTCTATGACGGGTCAGAAATATATGAAGCGGTGCTGACACTGCTACGTCTTGATCAGTCGGGTGCGGAATACCAATGCATTGCACCGAACGATGCCATGATGCACGTTATTAACCACATGACGGGTGAAGAAATGTCGGAGTCCCGTAATATTCTGGTGGAAGCGGCGCGTTTGGCTCGTGGCAATATTATTGATTTGGCAGAGGCGAACGCTGACGACTTCGATGGCTTAATTCTTCCGGGAGGCTTTGGCGCAGCTAAAAACCTGTGTGACTTCGCGGTGAAAGGCTCAGATATGTCGATTCGTGAAGACGTGGTGAATTTTGTGCGAGCGTTCCATGAAGCGGAAAAACCTGTAGGTCTGATGTGCATTGCCCCTGTGATGGTGCCTCAGATTTTTGGCAATAAATCCATCTGCACGATTGGAACCGATCCGGATGTGGCCAGTGCGGTTAAAGCGATGGGAGGTGAACACCAGGATCGTGCGGTGGACGACATCTGTGTTGATGCGGCAAATAAAATAGTGACCACACCGGCTTATATGTTGGCGTCCGGTATTTTTGAAGCGTCTAAAGGTATTTTTGCGCTGGTGGACGAAGTGCTGTCGATGATCAAAAAATACAATTAATCATCTTACTCTGGCCCGGTGTTCTTCCGGGCTCTGATCTCTCTGGATTTGATGGTGGATGAGTGCTTAGTCGAAGGGAACTTCGATGACCAAGGCTTTTTTATCCAGTGGGTCGCCACTGAATGGGCGAATGATTTTCTGCTTTTCGTCGTCCATTAGTGCCGAATCTCTTGAATCATCCAGCTGTTGGATTGAGATGGATATTTTAGGATCGTCGTTTTGATCTTGGCCAAAAAAGTTGGGTAAGGTGGTTTCATATAAGGTGTGAAACCCACCAGGTGAACTTGAAGACCAACGTGTATCACCCGCATAGGCTTCACCCAAGTGATCGTCGTCGAAAAAATACTGGTTGGTTTCTGCGAAGGCTTTTGGGCTGATGACACACTGAACCACAATTAAAAGTGCTAACAACACCAGGTTTGCCATCCACAGAATACCTCGCCCGGAAACTCCAGCGTTTTTTTGGTAATTCTGTTGATCGAATGAAGCGTTCATTTTTGCAATTGTCCTGTTGTTTGTCGTTTTAGCAGCTTTGTTGTACTTCACCGGGATGAAGATAAGGTTAAGCTGCCCAACAAACTTTATTATTCTTTTAAGCGTGGCAGTAATGAACGTGGTTGGGTCAGTTACAGTTCACGCAATTCGGATTCTTTTTGTTCAAGCTCTTCCTGAAGCGCTAACCAGTCCATTTCCAGAAGTTCCGATTGCTGTTTCAACTCAGCCTGTGATTGAAGAACTTCTGTAAGCTTAGTCTTACATGAATCATTGTAAAGTTCTGTATCATTGAGTTGATCATTTATTGAACTGAGACGCGCGTCAACTTTTTCCATCTCGGTTTCCAGTTTGGCAATCTTTTTCTTGATGGGTTGCAGCACATTTCGAATTTCAGCTTCACGTTTTCGAATGGCTTTTTTGTCAACGGCAGGTTTGGCGGTGTCTGCACTGTCTGATTCTGGTGAGTTGTTCTCCGCGCGTTTGAGTTGTTTCAGCCATTGATGGTAATCGTCGAGATCGCCTTTAAAGGGTTCAACCTTGTGATCATGAACTAACCAGAATTCATCCACTGTGTTCTTCAGTAAGTGTCTGTCGTGCGACACAACAATGATGGCCCCTTCAAATTCTTGCAACGCCAGGGTCAGGGCAAAGCGGGACTCCATGTCCAGGTGGTTGGTCGGTTCATCCATGATCAACGGGTTCGGTTTCTGCCAGGCAATTAATGCCAGTGCCAGACGTGCTTTTTCACCACCGGAAAACAGGGACACCTGATCTGTTGCTCGGTCGCCTTTGAAGCCAAAACGCCCCAAGAAGTCACGAATGCTTTGCTCACTGGCGGTGGGTGAAATACGTTGTACGTGAATCAACGGGGTGCTGGAGAGGTCGAGCGCTTCCAGTTGATGCTGGGCAAAATAGCCGATGTGCAGGTGCATCCCTTGTGTCATTTTTCCTGACAGTAAAGGAAGGTCGCCTACCAGCGTTTTGATCAGTGTTGATTTACCGGCGCCGTTTGCGCCCAGTAAACCGATGCGCATTTCCGGTAACAGCGTGCAAGAGGTTTCCAATAAGGGTTGATCGTAGCCAATGCGGCCTTCTTCTAGCGACAATAATGGTGAAGACGTTTTGTCCGCTTTGGGAAATTCAAAGCTGAATTGGGTATCCACATGCGCGGGTGCGATCACCGACATCCGTTCCAGAGCTTTCACCCGGCTTTGTGCCTGCTTGGCTTTCGACGCTTTGGCTTTAAAACGACGAATAAAGGATTCCATATGGGCAATTTCACGCTGCTGCTTTTCAAAGGACGCTTGTTGTTGCGCCAGCTTTTCCGCACGGGCTTGTTCGAACGCGCTGTAGTTGCCCTTGTAGTTTGTCAGCTTCTGTTGTTCCAGATGCGCAATATGAGTGACGATGCTGTCCAGAAAGTCCCGGTCGTGGGAAATCAGAATTAAGGTGCCCGGATAGCTGGTGAGCCACTGTTCCAGCCAGAATACCGCATCCAGATCTAAGTGGTTGGTGGGTTCGTCCAGTAACAAGAGATCGGATGGACACATCAAAGCTTGCGCCAGATTGAGACGCAATCGCCATCCCCCGGAAAAACTCGACACCGGTCGGGTCATTTCCTGCTGCTGAAAGCCTAAGCCTGCCAGCAGTTGTTCCGCGCGACTCTTGGCGGTGTAACCGTCCGCTTGCTGATACAGTTCATGGGCGTGAGCCAAACGGTCCGTCAGGTGGTTCTCTTCGGCCTCAGCAATAGCTTGTTCGGCCGCACGAAAGCTCTGGTCTCCGTCCAGGACAAAATCCACTGCAGAGCGATCGGAGTTTGAGACTTCCTGTGCCATGTGCGCCACTTGCCAATGAGTCGGTAGCTGGAATTCTCCTTGATCCGGGTGAAGCTCTCCTAAGATCAGTTTGAATAAACTGGATTTTCCGGCCCCATTGGCACCCACAAGACCTACTTTCTGGCCAGGATGAATGGTAAGGCTGGCGTCTTCGAAGAGTACTTTAATGCCACGTTGGAGAGAAATATTGGTCAGCTGAATCATGATGCGTGCAGAAATCGTCTGTTTGGCTAATAAAATTGCGTGAACAGTAACAGGAGTTATACGAATTAGGAAGGTTGGAAACCGTTAGAAAATCAAGAGAAAGAAGGTGGAGGGCCCTGATGGGCCCGCAATAAGATTTTTCTGCTCGCTTTTTATTTTTATTGTTGAGCGTCGATTGTCGCTTCTGTTTTTATTTTTATTGGTGAAGCCCAATCGTTTTGTTTTTTGTTGTTCTTGGTATTTAGTATGCGTGTTTTTGTGCCAGTTTTTAAATTTATATATAAATCAATGTATTAGATGGTTTTCTACCAGAGGCTCATATCTGTGAGTAACCTTGTTTGTTACCAGTGTTCCATATTCTGAATGGTATGTTGTGTTACGTGGTAACGTTTTTGGGTAACACTGATTAACGAGAGACGAGAGACGAGAGACGAGAGACGAGAGACGAGAGACGAGAGACGAGAGACGAGAGACGAGAGAGAGACGAGAGAGAGACGAGAGAGAGACGAGTAAAGGGGTCACATTTCCGGTTTGCTTAATCCGGATGACTTCTGCCAGGATCCACAGTTTGGGCAGACTGTGCTCGTCCACCAGCGCGGCCACTTCGGTG
>JBFHTA010000038.1:0-19683 GCA_041590855.1 Pseudomonadales bacterium | reverse complement strand
CTATGGTGAAGGTGGGGCCGATACTAAGGTGGGGTTGCGTAAGTTCAAAGGTGGTGCAAAAGTTTATATTGTTGGTGCTTTCTACGGTGCAGCAGAGTCTATTGTTGTAATCGGTCGGCATCGAAAAACAGCGAAGTTTGTTAATTGTATTATTCCTGCCAATACCGTAGAGATGCTAAGAGTTAAAAAGTTATATAAACCACAAATTATTGAGTTCTTACAAAACTTTAAACCGAATGGTGCTCGTATGATTAACACTGAAGAAATAGCTTACGAGATAGCTGAGTTAATACCCAGATGGTCGGAAAAGCTCTAGGGTTAGTCGTAGAGTCAAGAAGTCAGAATCAATAGTTTTCTGAGTATCAAAACCTAGGAGTAATCCTTATCTCTAATCCCATCACTATCAAACGCACTGTGTTATTCGGGGATTGCGATCCTGCGGGCATCGTTTATACCCCGAGTTTTTCATCCTTTGCGCTGGAAGCCACACATGAGGCCATGCATCAATTACTGAGCGCACCTTTCGTTACGACGTTGAAAGATCAAGGCATATTGACGCCCGTTCGAGCGCTTGATCTGGAGTTCCTCGCGCCTGTTACCTGGGATCAGCAATTGATTCAAGAGGTTAGTATTATGGAAATCGGCCAGCATTCATTTACTTTTCGGGTCGCTGGCTTTCTGGCAGTGGATCGCTTGGCCTACAAAGCCTCCATTACCTATGTCGCTTTGTCGGCGGATACACAGCAAAAAATACGTCTGCCGGATTCTTTGGTTACGGAATTAAGTCAGATTAAATGTTAACGAGTTGGCTTTAGCGCTTGGTAGGTCGTTCGACATGTTACAGGAAGAGACCCCCTTGGGGTGGTCTCTTTCATAGTGGTTAATTTGTTTTCGTTCTATGCAGCCAGCGTGTCGTCACCAAGTGACCCAGAGACAGTGAGCCCCCTCCGTAAATAGCTACCTGGGCAAGAAGTACTCCCCATAGCATGTGCAAGTAAAGAGCGGCAGGCGCAATGTCGACCAAACTGATTACTGCGACCACATTAACCACAGAGAGGGCCAGTGCGGATATGCGTGAGAATAACCCGAAGATCAATAACAGAGGAAAGAAAAGCTCGCCAAAGGTGGCCAGGTAAGCGGCGACTTCAAAGTTAATTAGCGGAACCTGGTATTCTTCTTCAAACAAAAACAAGGTGGTATCCCAGTCTTGCAGCTTGGTTAACCCAGCGTAGAAGAACACCTTGGCTATGTAGATCCGAATGGCCAGTGCTGCAGCTGAATGCAATTTACTGAGAGCATGGGATAGGTGCTGGTAATGACCGTGAGCCACATGAGCTAGTCTGATCATGGAAATCTCCTTTATTCGTCAGATAAAAACAATGCTTCGACTTTTTGGTTTTCAATGGCTGCTGAAAGCCATTGGGAAAATTCAAACGTTACGTGGTTGTCCAGAAGAACGCTTAGGCTGTGGCCTGCCAGTACGTCTTGTAGCCAGTGAAATTCAGACTCAAGAATACGCTGGAAATGGGGGCGGTTATTTTGTTGGTAAATCAACAGTCGGCACGGGCCTTGGTGTTTGTTTAACTCTGTAGCGAGTGCGTCAGTATTCAGGGTATTTGGCCCGTTGTTATCTTGATGTGCATGCCAAATAACATCGATTGGGTAATCGCTTTCCATTAGTTGAAGGCTGGCGACCAGTTGAATGCGTAACGACTCCAGGGCGCTGTTGCTCAGTAGCGATAGGCTGTCCACATCAAGTGGTTGGTTGAGTGCTCTTGCGGCTTGATGCAGCGTCCACTCGAGAGTTGCCACATCGAACAGAAAAGGGAATTCATCGATTAACGGGGTTGCGAGCAATGCTTGATTCAACGATTCCCCCCAGTCGGCCCAATCTCCCGAGGTGGGAGGCGCCTGCTTCAGTAATTGCTTCGAAAGCAACCTCATGGCGTCTTTACCAATCAGTTGATTCATCACCGGGTAGGTGATCTTGAGTGCTCGGGTGGCGGTTTCAATCAGGTTGTTTTGATAGATTTTTATCCCGCGCGTTAATTCCGGGTTGGATTCTTCTGGGCTATGTCGCTCCTGAAAGATCATTTCGAGCAAATCTTGTTGCTGGATATCATGGGCGTGGCTATATGGCATGGGCTAAGCCTCCCGGATGTGGTTATGTTGATGCATGATGTGGCGTGCCTTTTGGGCCTCTTTTACTAATACCTGCCAGTCAGGCAAGTTGTTGTCCCACTCTATTAAAGTTGCCACAGGCCCGAAGCGATGAATCGCGAATTGATACAAGGCCCAACATTCATCTGATACCGCTTGGCTGTGATCATCCACAATCAAGTCGGGGGATTGAGCCTGAGTGAATCCGGCGAGGTGAAATTCTCCAATCAAGTGGGTGGGAATGTCTTCCAGCCATTGTTGTGCTGTTTCGAGTACGTGGCCGTTAGCAAAGTTATGAGCATTGACCAGAATGTTATTCAAATCGACTAATAAACCGCATTGGCTTCGCTCGGCCAGAGTCACTAAAAATTCAGTTTCAGACAAAGTGGCGTATTCAAATTCCAAATAGGTCGAAACATTCTCGACCAGGATTTTTCTGCCCAAGTGTTGTTGGATTCGATCTACATTCTCTACTAATACATCAAGGTTTTGGGGTGTATAAGCGAGCGGTAATAAGTCTCCCGCGTGAACGGGTTGCCCGTTTACTAAGCCCCAGGCAAAACAGGCATGGTCAGAAACCAAGGCGGGGTTACTGCGTTCTATCAGCGTGGTGAGCTTTGCCAGATAATCCGGATTCATTGCAGCTTCAGAGCCCAGCCCCATTGAAGTGGCGTGAAGGCTGAGTGCGTATCGGTTAGATACTTCCTCCAGAATCGTTGGAGAGAGCCCACCGGCTGCGAAAAAATTCTCGGCATGGACTTCAACAAAATCAATCGGATGGGCGTCGCTCAGGGCGTCGCGAAAGTGGGGGGAGCGCAACCCCACGCCAACCCAGCCTTGAGTCCCAGGCTGGCTGTGTTGTGTTGTCGTGTTTGAGCGATGCATTGAATACCTCCGATTGATGTGTAAAACGATCAGGACTTGTGCTGTTCGGCGTAGCGTTGCTTGGCTTCGGCTTTCAACATCCCGCCGATATCCTTACACGTGCCTTTTGCTACTAACTTCCATTCACCTGGGTCGTTATCCACAGTGGATTGACCGGCACAGGAATGAGTGCCCGCCAGGTTACTGCAATCGTTTTGCCCAGCTGCTGCGATGCCATAGCACTTTTCCTTACCTCCCGCGTGGGCTGGCAAAGCGGACAGGGTGCCGAGGGCGACTGCCAACGCGGTCGTTGCAATGCGCTGTTTGTGGTTCATATCAACCTCCTTCGGTTGTGTTGATGGACGTGAGTTGTTGATAAGCGTTAGCTATAAATAGCGACCTGAATTACAAGGTGAGCCCTGATCAGTCTTCTTCATTGGTTTCTGCAACGGATAATTGCTCAATGCCAGACCAGATTCTGTCGGCTGACTTTACATGGCCATCAACGTCGGTCAGCCATTTCTTTTGAACTGTTTTGTTGAGGTTTAGGTAGAGCTTTCCTTCGTCGATGTAGAAGGCTTGCGGATCAACATCCAGCTTCTTGTTCAGTGCTACTCCCATTGCGCAATAGCCGCCGAATTGAGGGGCGTACTGCTCTGCATTGGCTTTGAAAAGATCACGGTTCTTTTTGCTTGAGAAGCGATAAATGGCACCTTCATGGGTTGCGGTATATTCAGCAGATCCTTCCACTGCTTTGCTGTTGGTGAAATAGGCCACTGGGTCATAGCCATGGATGGCAACATCATTAGTACCAATGTTGACTGAAGAGGCAAAGCCTAAGCTGCTGAAGATAAGAGCACTTGCTGCCGCTGCGATTTTTAAGGTGTGTTTTAGTTTCATGTCGGTTTCCTATCTGGTTTTGAGCGAGTAAAAATGTGTTTGTGGTAAGGGCGTTGTGCTTGCCCTGCCAGTGATGAGTAGGTTAAATGGGGCAGGGTAGAAAGAGTTGGCATGGCGTCTACAAAAATAAACCGATCGTCCAAGATCGCGACTTAGGGTTTAAATACGATATGGCAATGGATCAACTCAGCGTGTTGTTACAGGATCTGGACCTGAATGCCGAAGTATTTTTCAGTGGTAGTCTGTGTGGCTTACAGGCGTTTGAGGAAACTGAAAATACGGGGCTGTTGCATTTTCTGAAATCCGGTTCAATGACGCTGATCACTGACCAGGGTTACGAACTGCATCTGGATAAAGCCTCCGTTATTTTTATGCCCGGAGGCGGTAATCACCGGATCAAAATTAAAGAATTCAACGAAGCCGAGTTGGTGTGCGCTAATATTCGTTTCCAACCTCACCAGAAGGTGGCACTGGCGGATAACTTACCGGCATTGCTTTGCATAGATATCGAACAGGACGAAGACATCAACGAGGCTGCCCGCAGAATTTTTGATGAGGCGTTTGGTACTGATTATGGTCGCGATGTGGTCATCAACCGGCAGTGTGATATTTTCATTGTGCAGGTACTTCGTTATGTACTTCGTCATGGCATTGTTGAATTGGGTTTACTTGCGGCCAGCTCTCATCCTCAATTGGCACCCTTGATGCGTAAACTGCTCTCTCATCCTGAGACCGGGTGGACTGTTGAGAGTATGGCGGCGACGGTGGCCATGTCTCGTTCAAAATTTGCAGCATTATTTAAAGACGCGGTAGGGCAATCGCCACTTGAATATCTGACCGACTTGCGACTGTCAAAAGCAAAAGAGCTGTTAATCCGTGACAAGCCGGTGGGGTTAGTGGCAAATGAGGTGGGGTACGAAGATGCTTCTTCCTTGGTACGGGTTTTCAAAAAACGTTTTGGCGTGACCCCAAAGCAGTGGCTCAAGCATCGTTAAACCTCATTATACTTTTACATTCTACAGCTAAGGGCATCTGGTATGACCATCGAAACAGAAGAAGATTTATTAAAGCTCAAAGCCATCGGCCGCATTGTCGCACTGACGTTACAGAAAATGATGAAGGCCACTGAACCGGGAATGACCACCTGGGAACTCGATCAGATCGGTAAGACCTTGTTGGAAGGGTATGGCGCAAACTCTGCCCCCAAGGTAACCTATGATTTTCCGGGATACACCTGCATCAGCATTAACGAGGAAGCGGCGCATGGTATTCCGGGGGATAGAGTCATCCAACCGGGGGACATCGTGAACATTGATGTCTCCGCAGAAAAAGACGGTTATTTCGGGGATACTGGTGGAACCTTTGTGGTACCGCCCAGTAATGAGTTGAAAGACCGACTTATCGCATCGACACAGCGGGCTTTGAGTGAGGCGTGTCTTTCTGCCAGAGCCGGTAATCCGTTAAATCTCATCGGAAAATCCATTCAAACCGTTGCTGAACAAACAGGCTTTCGGATCATCAAAAATCTCTGTAGTCATGGTGTAGGTCGGGGGCTGCATGAAGAACCGACTGAAATTTATGGCTACTACGAACCGCGCGATAAACGACGCTTACATGAAGGCTTGGTCATTACCATTGAACCCTTCCTCTCCACCCAAAGCAGTTTTGTAAAGGAAGGCTACGATGGTTGGACGTTGCTGGCACAGCAAGGCAATTTATCTGCGCAGTTTGAACACACCATGGTGATTACCAAAGGTAAGCCCATTTTGCTGACAGTGGTGTAAATTTTATTGCGATTAGTTGGTAGCGAATGTCAGTACCACGCACAGCCCGGTTTCACCGTTGTTCATCTCCAACTGAATATTCAAACGTTGGCAGGCGGTGTTGACCAGGGCTAACCCAAGGCCGATGCCGCCAGAGCGTCGGTCCCGGCTGTGATCCAGGCGGCTAAAGGGCAGTAGCGCTTGTGGCTGTTGTTCTTCCGGGATGCCCGGGCCGTCGTCCTGAATTTCAAGTATTGTTTGTTGGTGTTCTTGACGGATACGCACTGAGACTTGGCTGGTGGCGTATTGCTCGGCGTTGTTCAGTAAGTTATCGATAATCAGTGTCAGCAGGCGTTCATCACTTTTAATGGTGATTGATGGTAATTCACTGTGCCATTGGATGTGGGACGTATGCCCTTGTCGTAATGTCAGTTTTTTTTCCAGCCAGTGGTGCAGTTCTATGGAAGTTAGTTGAGGCGCGGTGTTTTGTAGCTTAACCAACTGCAGGCTGTTATCGGTGACGTTTTCCAGCTCATCGATGTAGCGGCTTAGGTCGTTGACCAAGGCTTTGGTGTTGTCATCCGGCAGTTGTTTTTGCAGTAGCGCAAGGGCTAACCGGGCGCGGCTGAGTGGAGTGCGTAACTCATGGGCCATGGCATTGGAGAGCAATTGTTTTTCTTCAAGATTGTTTTCAATTAACGCGGCCATTCGGTTAAAACGTTGGGCGAGTTCACTTAATGGCGTGATGTTAAGCGGTGATAAACGCACCGAGTAGTCTTCTTGTGCCAGGGCGTCGGTGGCGTGCTGCAGTTGTGTGAGCCAGTGTTTAAGTTTTCGTACCGGCCAGTAAAGAAAGAGCGCAATGCCCACTAACAACATACTGGTAATCACCGCTGCCGTGTACAGCATGTCGAGCGGGTCATTGTCTTCGGAGGCTTCGATCAGGTGTTCCTCGTCGTCCCGAATCCACCAGTTAGGTTGGTCAGCCAGTTGCGCCTGGAAGCCATGTTCGTAGCTGTAGACTTGAAGTGTCTTTGAGTCTATAGACCACAGTTCTAGAGGTTCTGCATTGACTGTGTAAAAGTCCGGGCTGACTTCAAAACCGGATTCCATCAGGTATTGCTGTACACAGGGGTTGTCCAGTTGTGTGCTTTGACAGGGTTGTTTTGCAAAATCGAGCACTTCCATCAGGTCGTAGGCAAAGTCTTCCTGATCGTTTTGATATTCTATGTAATCAATGGTGAAAAACAGCGAGGCCAACGTCAGCACTAAGGCCATCGCGACGACGCCATATAAGTACCAAAAAATATTAACGGGTTTCATCGGCTGCCAACATGTATCCGACACCGCGAACGGTTTTGATCCAACGTTGGGGGGTGCTGTCGCCCAGACGTTTGCGTAAGGATGAAATCCTCATGTCCAGGGAACGGTCACACCCATCATATTCAATACCGCGCAGTGCTTTAAAGCAGCGTTCACGACTGACCGGTTGCCCTTGATGACGCGCCAGTAATTCCAATAAGTCGTATTCGGCGCTTTGCAGTTCGACCACTTGCTGGTTCACCAAGACTTCACGTCGACCAGGGATGATGGTGATGGGGCCGCTTTGGTATTGGTTTGCACTGGCAACTATGGGGCCACTGCGTTTCAGTAAAGCCTGAATGCGCATCAGCAAGACATCCGGTCGGATGGGTTTGCGGACATAGTCGTCCGCACCGGACCGAAAGGCCGTCAGTTCCGAAACGTCGTCTTCCAATGCGGTGAGCATCAATATAGGCCCATCGTAAAAGCTGCGCAGTTGCTGACAGACTTCGAGGCCGTTTTGACCGGGCAGCATGATGTCGAGAATGACAATGTCCGGCGGCGATTGGCGCACACGCAAAGGGGCTTGATCGCCCCGATGACAGATATCCACCCGGTAGCCTTCGGTTTCCAGAAACAGCGTTAATAATCGGCTGATTTCTTCGTCGTCTTCGACAACCAGTATGTGTTTGTCCTGTTGTGCGTTAATCGTTGAGCTCCAGTTCTTCATCCTGAAATTCGATAATGTCGATGTTGACCAGTTGATCGTGACCGTCACGGCCTGCTACTGAGTCAACCACGTGCCAAACGCCGTTTTGCTCTTCAACCTGATACTCGCGGCGCAGGCCGCTGAATAACACCACGTCTTCATCACCGGCACCGCCATCGATGCGGTTGTTGCCAGCATTACCTTGCAAAACATTGTTGTCATCATTGCCAAGTATATGGCTGTCGTTGTTGCCTGTCAGGTAAACATAGCGCAGATGTTGGGATTGATGAGTATAGGCTTTGTCTGCCTGATAGCTAAGAGTGAAGGTTTCACCGGCCGGGAAATCCGGGCTGACAGGCATGGCTGTGACTATGTGATTTGGCCAAACTTCTTCAATCAGTGCTAAGCCGTTCGGGTCTTGGGCTTGCTGTGTGGTGCGGTTTATGCCCAGATAGCCGTCCAGACCTTCGGTGAGGTGGCCCCATAATCCGTAGTAACCTTCTACGGCTGCGGCCAGGTACTCGTAGTTTTGACTGGTGTAACCCTGTTGGTCGACTTCGGCGTTCCACTCGGCAACGTCTTCTGCGCTCGGGTTCCAGACCTTATCCATCAAGGCATTTTCAGCCAGGGTGACGATGCGTTCCTGAAGAGCTTTTTCCACTGGTGCCAGTCCGTGACCCTGTACCAAGTGCAACACTTCTTCGTAAGTCGCGTCGCGGCCATCGGCATTCAGACGGTTAATGTAGCGGTCGTCGCCTTCCACAAATACTTCGGTGGCGTAAAGGTCTTGGCCATGTTCGGCCAGGGCGTGTTCACCGAGATCACCTTCCAGGGCGGTTTGAGCGGCTTCTTCGCTGGCAAACATAAACAGGCTAGCCTGATTGTCACCTAATTGGTTAGCTATGGCCTGTTTGCTTTTCAGACCTTCCACATCGCTTAGGTAATGTGCCATCACTGCACGAGCTTTGGCTATTTGCAGTGCAGAAACCCCTTCTGTCGCAAAGATGTGAATCGGTTTGTTATTGTCGGCATCCAGCCAGGTGTATTGGTTGAACAGGCTCTTAATCGTATCGTTGGCAATGGCATGATCGGTAATCATGTTTAATTCCTGGGATGTGGGGGTTCGGGTTGTGATGCCCCATTGAGTACGTTCCGCTGCACTCATCCAGTGTATGTTGTTGGCATCGGCGGCCTGAATGGTGAACCAATAAAAATCCGGATCAATGCCAATGGCCTGGAAGTAATCCAGATAGGGCGTGTGATCTTCATGACCGCGTGGCAACGTGGTGGCGTCGGTGATGTCGTCACTGCCCCAGGAGTGAACACCCACTAACACGTCAGGTGCTGCAAAACGCTCTTTACCGGCCAGAAAAAGGTCTACTCCGCCGGATGCTATATGACCGCCGGGTGGAAGGTAGGTGTTCAAACCGAGCGCGTGTAATCGTAATCCGGCTTGCAGGTTGGCATCGTCATCTATGGAGCCGGGCACGTCTTGCATCACTATGGTAGTGACCTGAGGGTTGGCACTGACCAGTTGATTGAGCTCGGTCACAATGTTGCTGTCGATTTCGCCTTCCATAATGGCCCAGTCTCCACGCACTGTGAATAACTCACTTTGGTAGCTGCCGGCGATTGTGGCGGTATCGGTTCGGGTTTTATTGGTACTGCTTGATGAGTCATTACAGGCGGACAGGCCCAATACGGCAATCAGCGCCGTTGTCAGCATCAAGGTTTTCTTGAGTGTTTTCATTACGATCTCCTATGGCTTTGTCGCAAGCTTATCGAGGGGGCGTGGGAGATCGGATAGGGATACTGTCTGAGTTTTGTCAGCAAATGTCAGATGGTAAAAAGTACCCTCTAAAAGCGGTCAGTAAAAGGACCATGTCATAGCCGCAAGTGCCGTCTTGTGAAACGAAATCAAGAGAAGGCGTTGAGAGTTTAGATTATTGTTGGGGGCCGCGTTTAGAATACGTCCAATTATGGTGGCGCAGCTATAGAGGTCATGAAGAAGCAGAGCTGATAACAGCACCCATGCGCGTAACAAGGTTGAAATGAAAACCTAATAAAACGTATGTTAATCGTGGTCTGGGTCTCCTTTTCTTGTGGCTGAACAGGTTATGATGCCGGATTTTAGCCAGAGAGCCTCTGTATCAAGGGGGCGTCTATATCAGAACTACTGAATCCTGAATAATTAAACAGGTATTAATTGCCCGGCAAATGACAGAAACAAATGATTGTCAGTGGCGGGCTTTTACTGCGAACCATGTTCATAGGTTCCTTAGATAAAGTAATTAAAGATAAGCACACAATGGAGTGGTAATAATGAAGAAACTAGGACTATTGATTTCTGCAGTGGTATTAGTACAAGGTTGTGCAAACACGGATATTAATAAAATAGCAACGGATGCTGTTTCTGGTGCCATTGATGGGGTGTTCAAATCCACAGGTGGTTCAGGATCGATAATTCCTACGGGCTCGAATTCAAGTAACTATTCTGTGGAAGCAGAGAATATGACGACGCAAGTCGCTAAAAAGACCCGAAGAGACTACGGCTCAATTAACATTGTAAAAACAGAGAAGAACCCGAAAAACCAGACTCGTTTGGTATTGGATTCCTGCGTTCATCCTCGAATCGGTAGCTTGCGTTGCGGTGGCCATTTGTTTGAAGTGACATCGGAAGGTTGGTTGAAAGACGATCCGATCACTTTTAATGATTTAAATTACCCTGAGCTGACACTAGCCGCAGGCACCTACTACATCAAAGCGCATAACTGGGATTCCGGACAAAACCGTTATGTCACGGGTGAGTTTACTATCGAACCTTTCGTGACCAATCGAGTGCGTTTGGAACTGGAATAGTGCTGATGCCGCGCCCCGAAAGTCTTCGGGGCGTTCTGTTTACACCTTAAACTCATTCACAATGCTGCGCAGTTGTTCAGCTTGTTCCGCCAGTTGTTGCGCTGCATCGGATGTATGCGCTGCGTCTTTCACTGTGGTATCCGAGACGTCATTAATGTTGATGATATTGGCGCTGATTTCGTTAGCAACCACACTTTGCTGTTCTGCTGCGGTCGCCACTTGGGCGTTCATGTCGTTGATGGTGGCTACGTGTTGCATGATGCTTCGGAGCGAGTCTTCGGTTTGGCGGGATTGCTCCACCACTTTCAGTGCACTTTCCTGGCTGCGTTCCATGACAGAAACGGCTTGGCTCATCGCCTGGTTCAGGCGTTCAGTGACGATTTGAATGTCGGAGGTGGTTTCTTCCGTTCGGGCAGCCAGGGCGCGAACTTCGTCGGCAACCACAGCAAACCCTCGGCCTTGTTCTCCGGCGCGAGCTGCTTCAATGGCGGCATTTAAGGCCAGTAAATTGGTTTGTTCGGCAATGCCTTGAATGGTGGAAGAGGCCTGATCAATGCGCTCACTTTCAGAGGCCAGTTCCACAATCACTTCACGCGCTTTTTTGACATCGTTGGTGAGTGAGGTAATGGATTCTATGTTTTTCTCGATGATCTTTTGAGAACTCCGGGTTTCGACACTGGCTTGTTTGGTGGCATCGGCAGCGGCTTCTGCGCTTCTGGCCACTTCATCGGCGGTGCTCGACATTTCGGAGACGGCGGTGGCCACCAGTTCGATTTGTGTTTGTTGTTCATCAATACCGTTACGGGTGTTGCTGGCAATGTTTGCGACCTTGTCGGAACCGCCCGACACTCCCAGACTCAGGTTGGCCATCACTTTCACCAACAATTGCAGATGATGAATGAAGCCATTGAAGTTATGCACCAGCGTGCCCACTTCGTCTTTGGCTCGGGTTTGCAAACGGACGGTCAGATCGCCTTTGCCTGTAGCCATTTCAGCCAGGGAGTGAACCACCCGGTTTATGGAGCGAGTAATTAAACTGGAAACGTACCAAGCGGTGGTGAGAAGCAGAATGACCATGATGATGGCGATCGTGGTGCCGATGACGATGGTCTGATCGCTGTCTTCGCTGGTGTGTTGAATTTCCTGTGAAAAGGTTTGGTAGTTGTCCTCCCGAACTTGAGACAAGAGATTGCTGAAGTGATCGTAGTTTTCGTTAGCGCTCTTGGCTTTAGCGGCCAATTGGTCAAATTCGATGGTTTCATTGATCATGCCCTCCGCCAGGGAAAAGGCGCTGTCCCAGTAGGTTTGGTAGGCGGTAATCAGTTGTCCGGTATCGTCTGATTTATTGGGTAGAAGGGCTACAATGTCGTTTAGTTGGGTATTCAGTAGTGAATGCTGATGTTTTGCTTCGGCTAGCCAGTCGCTGTCGCTTTCAGCAATGGCGTTCGCCAGATCGTTTCGTACTTTATAGAGTAACAGGCCGGAGCGATCAATTTTCTCTGTCACTGGGAACCGGACATTCTGAATTTGTTCCAGCCGATCTTTTAATACGATGTGGGTGTTGAGGGTGTGCCCTAAAAAACCAATAAAGCCGAGAATGCCGGTAGCCGCAATCGCTAGAATTTTATATTTGAGAGAGAGTCCCTTCAGCATAGCTTTAACCATTTTAATTTGAACTTAGTTAAGCAATAGCTGAGAGCAAGTGGAATTCAAGGCTACTTGAACGGAATCCTTATTACCTTACCCTGAGATCAGAAAAGGCTTACATGCAATGGTGTAAAAGTTCGTATCTTTACCCAAGTCACAGTCTTGAACTTTGTCACGTGTATAGTGAAGTACGTGATCATATTCATATCACAATCATCGACCTCGGGTGTCAGGTCAAAATAGCTATTTATCAAAACAATGTATAACAACTATTCCTAATAACTATTCATAATAACGACGCATAACAATAAGGATGTTTCCATGAAACGCTATTCGTTTGGTTCCACTTTAGCAGCCATTTTCCTGATCTTAATGTCGTGGCTGGCTCGCGCCGACTACGCCGAGGTGAATGGCATTACTATGTATTACGAAGTGCATGGGGAAGGAACACCCCTGGTGTTATTGCATGGAGGTTATGTTGATTCGGATATGTGGGCTATAGAGACGCACATACTGTCTAAGTCGTTTCAGGTGATTGAAATCGACAGTCGTGGTCATGGGCGATCTACCGATGGTGATGGCCCGATCACGTATGAATTGATGGCCGACGATACCCTGGCATTGTTGGATCAACTCGGGGTGTCGAATGCTCACTTCGCCGGTTGGAGCGACGGCGCAGTGATTGCCGCCCAGATTGCAGCGTTTCATCCGGAGCGCGTGAATAAACTGGTGTTGATTGGTGCAGCCTTTGGTGGCGATACTTATGTTCCGGCGTTTTCGGCGGTGTTAGGCAGTGAACCCGTTTTTAAAGCCTTTGCTGACAGCACCTTTGGAATAAAGTATCGCTTGGTGAATCCTGAGCCCGATCATTGGCCTGTGTTCAGAGACAAGTTATATACCTTGTGGAACAGCGAATGTTATTTACCGGTGAATCCGGAATTCTGTCTTGAGCCTCTGGAAAGCATTAATGCTCCGACGCTGGTTTTGGTGGGCAAGCAGGAGATCATTCGTTTTGATCACACTCAGGCCATTGCCGCTGCCATACCGGATGCAACCTTGGATGTGGTGCTATTGGCCGGACACTTCTTACCTGAAACTCGCCCCTTTACCACAGCGTATAAGATCAAAAGATTTATTGAGTAGCAATGTCGCCAGAGTTTTCTTGATCGGGCCCATTTAAAGTTTGTAGCAAATCAATGTACATGACAGGCGGAGACAGGGCTTGTTAGTCTGCTTGCTCTGCCTAATTGTTAGTTCGTAAATTGTTTGTTCGTAAATTGTTAAGTTCAGGTCAATCATATTCTATGAAAACCTTTGTTGTACCTTTGGTGCTCTCATTGCTCCTCTCGTTGTTGCTTTCTGGTTGTCTTGCCTATCACGGTCCAAACCACCGTGATTTTGACAATGACGCCTTTGTGTACAGCAAAATGAAAATGGAAAAGCTGGAAACCCGGGGGCTGGAGACTAAGTACGAACTCTCTATTCGTACTGAATACCGTTATTTTGGCGGCAAGCCAGCGAAGGAGCCAAGCAGCAGGGAGTTTGAGCTTATTAAGCTCCACTCACCAACGGCTGCAGAAATGGGGAAGCAGTACAATTCACCCGTGTCTGATTACCTACAGCTTGATGATTTTCGGTTTAAGGGACGCTTTGACTTTGATGCTCCGACTTGTACGTTACGTTTAGACAATAAGCATAAAATCAAATGGTTGCGTAATAAGAAACAGCACCACGTGGTCACTTTGGTTGGTCGGGTGGATAGGCAAGATCCGATTCGCCATACCATCTATATGGCGTACACAGTTAAGGAAAGTAGCATTCCGGAATTACTGGGTCAGGTTTTCTATGGGCGGGCCTTAGTGTGTGCTTTTAATGAACCTGACAGAGAGAAAGAGTCGGAATCATAGCTTGTCCATTGCCTGTAATAACTCAATGCACTTACGGGGCGCAGAGAAATCTCTCTCTACATAAGCGGTATTAATTGCGCCTTCCTTCAGCAGACAAATAGCATCTAGTAAGGTGTTATTGGGTATAGGTAAATGCGTTTCAATAAGTGATCTCACCCGTTGTTTGTGAGCTTGGCAATAAATGGAAATATCACTTTCTTGGGTGCTGAATTCCGCTGAGGTATTCACAAAGAAGCAGCCTCTGAAATCTCCTAACTCGGGGACTTTTCCGGTAAACCATAGTTCCAGTCCGAGAAACAGGTTTTCAATGAGCTGGTAATTGGTATTCGCTCCCGCAAGTCGAGTATTTAACCAGGCTAAAAATGTCTCATCTCGCTGCTTTAACGCCGCAAGCACCAAGGCGGCTTTACTTTCAAAGTGTGTGTATAAAGTTTTTTTCGCGACGCCGGATGCTTTCAGAATTTCGTTAATACCAATGGAATGAATCCCTTTTTCATAAAACACGTTAAGTGCAGTGTCTATCAATCGTTGGCGCTTGTCGCTCATCTGCTTTCTCCTGTTGAGAGGGTTATGTTGACATGGGTAGACCGACTTGTCTACTATGGTTGAGGTAGACAGATCGGTCTACCTTTGTTTTGTTGATAAGAAATTTTGTTCAGGGGGGAGTATGAACCAAGTAATAACGGCCATATTTGCAGGAATCGGGGCCACGTTTGCGATAGGCGTATTGGCGCTGACAGAGGCAGAAATCAGCCATGTTGCATTACTGATGGCACCGTTCGGCGCAACAGCGGTCTTAGTGTTCGGTGTGCCGGACAGCCCATTGGCACAACCTAAAAACGTGGTGCTTGGGCATTTAATTACAGCATTTATTGGGGTGTTTTTTACCGAGTTGATAGTCGTAACGCCGCTGACATTAGCGCTGGCAACCGGGCTGGCAGTGAGTGCCATGTTGCTGACTAAAACGACGCACCCACCGGCAGGGGCAAACCCAATGTTAATCATGTTAACGGGGCAGACGTGGTTGTTTTTGCTGACACCAGTACTGACCGGCGCGCTGGTCATTGTGTTGGTGGGTAAATTGATGACAATACTCAGGAGATCATGGGTGGTTGGTTAAGCGGCCAGTTGAACCTAAAAGACCGGCCAGTGTCCATCAAAAATCCTGGTTTCTATTGTTCTGCGTTTGGAGAGATAAATGATAAACCCCACCGAGCGGTTAAGCGCCAGAGGCTTAATCAATAGTCTGATCACATTAGGTGTTCTGTTACTTTCTTCACTGAGTCATGCTCAGGAAGAGATGTCGGAACGTCCGGAGTGGGCTTCGCATTTCCAACGTCACGATGCGAAAGGCGCGATTGTGATTGTGGATGCACGCCAGGAGAAAGAAACGACCTGGGTTTACGATGCAGGCAGGGCACAAACCCGGATGTCACCGGCATCCACCTATAAACTTCCTCATACATTGTTTGCGTTGGACGCCGGGTTAGTGACGGATGAATTTCAGGTGTTTCCCTGGGACGGTGTAAAGCGGAGTTATGCTCCGCATAATCAGGATCAAACCTTACGGACAGCGATGCGCTATTCCGCGTTGTGGGTATATCAAGGCTTCGCTGACTCTTTGGGTGAACAAACCGCACGTGACTATCTGAAACGTATTGACTATGGAAACCAGGACCCAAGCGTGGAGCATGGCAGTTATTGGGTGGATGGAAAACTGGCCATTTCGGCGGTTGAACAAGTGGCGTTTCTTCAGCGACTGTATAGTAATGACTTGCCGTTTAGCACAGAGCATCAACGACTCGTGAAAGACATCATGATCGTAGAAGCAGATAGAGAGTGGATCTTACGGGCAAAAACCGGTTGGGAAGGTCGCTATGGTTGGTGGGTTGGCTGGGTCGAGTGGGCCTCCGGGCCTGTGTTCTTTGCGTTAAATATTGATACCCCCAATCGAATGGAGGATCTGTACAAGCGCGAGGCCATTACCCGTGCAATATTGACTTCCATTCAGGCGTTGCCTTCAAAGAAAGAGTAGAATCGTCTTCATGAAAAAATCAATTGCCCTTTGTTTGATGACGACTGTGCTTACCAGCTGCGTTTATTATCGCCCGCCTAATTATCGTGCTCCGGAAACTCCGGGGCAAACCGTCTCGACCACCAGTTATGGCAGTCTGGAAACGGAAGGCGAAGCGCATAAATACATGCTGTCTTTTGAGTTTCATTACGACTATCGAAATGGAAAGCGGCCGTCGTACCCTACTGGCCGGGAGTTCACACTTACAAAAATGTACTCGAAGTTTGCCGACAGTGAGGAATTTAAACAGAACCCTACGCAATTTATCCCCGGTTACCGATCTGTTCCTGATTTCAAATACGAAGGGACTTGGGACTTTGATAAAGCGGCGTGTTTATTGACGTTGGAAAACAAAACGATCGGATTGTCAGTTCAGTTGCATGGGAAAGTGGATCGGTTAGTAGAAACGGTTTCCGGTTCAGGAGTCTTTACAACCTATATGGCTTACAAGGTAAAGAAATCCAGCTTGCTTGAGCTAACGGGAAAGGTTTTTCTTGGTGATGTCTCGGGGTTGGTTTGCGATCAAAAAACCTTAACATCTGTTGAGTGAATATCAGGAAACGATAACATCGATTAAGGAAAATCAATGACGTTAACATGGACGATCATAGGGTCGGTAATCACCTTTGCGATCGGTTTGATGCTCCAGGATGTATAGCGTGCTTCTACTGTAAACACTCAATCTACATGGAGTGTTTACAGAATCTTTGGTTTATCCAGCCGTTAGGGTTGTTTTCAAGGTTGGCGGATCAGATTGTATGATTTTCTTCCTGACAGTTCGGGGCATTACAAATTTCCGTCAGCAATTCGGCCAGCTTTAATGTCCCCGGGCCGGCTTGGTCCGGGTCTTTAAAGACCAGATAGCTCTGAACGTACCGAACGCCGCCGTCTTTTAACGGAAGAGGCTTTAATAGCCCTTGTTCCAGTTGGTTTCGTATACGGGTGACAGGCAGCCAGGCAAAGCCTAGCCCTTGACTGACCTGATCAATCGCGATACTCATTTGGTTGACCGACCAGCGCTGTTCAGCGCCTAACCAACCGGAGTCGACACGTTTGCGTCCTGAGTCCATGGTGACGAGTTGACGTTCCCGCTTGAGGTCTTGCAGGGATATGGGTTGCCCGGATTGATGTAATGGGTGATCCGGATGAGCAACGGGTTGGAATTCCACGTTCAGTAGGGGTTCGCCAAGAAAGCCTTGCGGTACAGTTCCTGTGATCGCAAGATCGGCGGTGCCATCAATCAAGGCTTCTGTTGTGCCGGAAAGTACCGTTTCACGGAATTCGATACGCGTGTCCGGTGTAATGTCCGCCAGTCTGTTTAAGGCATCGGTCACTATGCAGGTCGGAAAGATTGCGTCCATCACAATGCTGATTTGGGCTTCCCAGCCCTGGGACAGACTGGATGCAACCCGTTCCAGCTCATCCGCTTCACGCAGCAAGGTTTTGGAGCGACGGAGCAAGACTTCTCCTGCGTCTGTTAACACCGCTTTTCGGCCTTTGATGGTCAGTACCTTGGTGCCCAATTGTTCCTGCAATTTCTGGATACCGTAGGTGATGGTGGATTGGCTTTTATAGAGCTTTTCGGCGGCTTGCGCATAGCCGCCATGTTCAATAACCGCGTGGAACATTTTCCACTGATCGAGAGTGACTTTGGGCATCTTGGTCTCACTTCTTTAATACGTGACCGGATTCGTACAATCCTTGTTTCGATAAAGTCGAGTATATTCGAAATTCATCAATTATCAATCTATTCGATGGGTTGCATCAAATCAATTGTCTTTTTTATCAGTCAGGACGATATAAAATGATTTTAACGTTCAAACACACAAGCAAGTTTACTCAGTGAGAGATTGATTATGTCTAAAGTATTAGTGATTAAGAGTTCTGTATTTTCTGGCCAAGGTGAATCATCCAAGTTGGTGGATCACACCATTGAGCAATTGAAACAGGAAATTCCTGGCGTGGAAATCATCGAGCGTGATTTGGGGATCGAACCCATTGAGCATTTGAGTGGTTCGACTACTGCAGCCTTCTTTGCAGAAGACCCGTCGCAGTTGTCTGAGGATCAACAACAAGCCTTGGCGCTGTCTAATACCTTGATTGATGAATTGACCTCTGTGGATTATCTGGTGCTGGGCGTGCCTATGTATAACTTTGGTATTCCTTCTACCTTAAAAGCCTGGATTGACCACATTGCCCGTGCCGGAGTGACCTTCCGTTACACCGAAAACGGCCCGCAAGGCTTGGTCAACAATGTGAAGAAAACCATTGTGACGGCGGCGCGTGGCGGCTTGTATAAAGGTACGCCTAAGGATACTCAAACTGCGTATTTAAAAGATGTGTTGGGTTTCATCGGTATCGAGAACGTGGAATTTGTGTATGCCGAAGCACTGAGCATGGGTGAAAAAGAGTCGGCAGTGCAACAAGCACAGCAAGACATCGACGCCATCGTAGACGCGCTGTAATTGTTACAGCGTTTGGTTTCTGTGGTTGATTGAGTTGATAAATTAGGAGGTAGTATGTCGAAATTTCAGGTATTTCAGGCCAGGTCTGCCTCCGATGGGGCAGGGGTGAAGATTAATCGAATCTCGCATATGTCTAATCCCGCCATTATGGACCCGTTTTTGATGTTGGATGAAATCTATTCCGATCAGCCAGAAGATTATCTGGAGGGGTTCCCCGCTCACCCTCACCGGGGGTTTGAAACCGTTACTGTGATGTTGCAAGGGCAAATGCGTCATCAGGATCACTTGGGCAATAATGGTGTGATTGGTGCCGGAGGCGGCCAGTGGATGACGACTGGTCGAGGCGTAATTCACTCGGAAATGCCGGAGCAGGAAGATGGTTTATTGCATGGTTTTCAGCTTTGGTTGAATTTGGCGGCAAAAGATAAGCTACAACCTGCCCGTTATGTGGACATGCAGCATACAGACTGGTTGGAAGCCCAGGTCGATCAGGCGTTGATTCGAGGGATCGGGGGCACCCTGGTCGTGAATGGGCAGACTCTGACAGCTCCAATAGATTCGGGCGTTACCCAAGCTTCCGTCTTTACTGCGTACAGTAGAGCGGCTCAGTCGCTCACTGTGAAGCATCCACAAAATACAAAGTTCTTTGTGTATGTGTATCAAGGCAGTCTGGTGTATCAGGGGCAAACGCTTGAACGTGGTCAACTGATCATTGTGGAAGAGGCAGAGCAACTCGATCTTCAGCTGAGTGAAGATTCAGGCGTGTTGCTTCTCTCCGGCCAGCCGCTTAACGAGCCTGTGGCGCAGTACGGCCCGTTTGTAATGAATACGATGGATGAAGTGGAACGAGCCATTCAGGAGTATAGAGACAATACCTTTGTATAGCGGTTCTTTTAGGCAGATTACGTTAGGCAGATTCCACCCGGTTTCTGCCTTTTTGTTTGGCGCGATACAAGGCTTGATCCGCTAATTGTTGCAGTTGTTCCTGAGCGTGTTGTGAGTGTTCAGTAGGTGTGGTGGACGCAACGCCAAT
>JBFHTA010000037.1:0-20207 GCA_041590855.1 Pseudomonadales bacterium | reverse complement strand
CATTCACTTCCATAATTGTAATTATTAACACTATGCTCTTAGTCTTAGTTGGGGTGAATGAGTGGCAATATTGGCCGGTAAATACCTTTTACTGGGGGTGCTTGCCTATTCTTGTTTCATTGTTGTGTTACCGTTTGGTGGTCTATTGGCTTGAAAACCCGTTTGCTTACATCTTTATCTGTGGTTTCTTTGGTGCCATTGCCTCCTTGGTCATACCCGCGACTTTGCTTTGGGGGACTTTGATAATATTAAAGCTTCCTATAAGTGAGGTAGTGCTTACTTACCTGGAATACTCCCCGGTTATTTGCATACCAGAGGGAGTGTTGAATGGAATGTTACTCGTTAGCTTTGTTATTTTTTTACCAGACTGGGTGAAGACCTATGATGAGCTCAGGTATGAAAGGAATTCTAAAACCCGCTATAAATAGTGTTTCTGTGAGACATAATCCTCAAAGCTGTCGTGTTTTATTAATGTTTCAGAATGTAACAGCTCTATAATTAATTTCGAGCATTGGCGCTAGAGTGAAGTTTCACTCGAGTGTCTGTCACATGAACCTTAGTTTCCATCCTCGCTTAGGTTCCTTAAGCCGACGTTAATCGTCGGCTTTTTTTATTGAATCACTTCCTATTCAATGCAGTGGGTATATCTCATCTGTTTGATTGCTCTTATCCCTTAGAGCTTTTTATCTTGGGTTCTGTTATGCAACAGGAGTACAAGATGCTATATAATTGCGCCAATTTTTAATTGTTGTGGATCGTTTAGATGTCTAAATTTGCTGCTGAAGTGGACAATCGCAGAACCTTTGCGATTATCTCTCACCCCGATGCGGGTAAAACCACCATCACGGAAAAACTGTTGTTATTCGGAAATGCAATCCAGGTGGCAGGTACTGTAAAAGGGAAGAAGGGAACCCGGATGGCTACCTCGGACTGGATGGCCATGGAGCAGCAACGGGGGATCTCAATCACAACCTCGGTCATGCAGTTCCCTTACCTTGGGCGTACTGTTAATTTACTTGATACACCAGGACACGAAGACTTCTCTGAGGATACCTATCGCGTTTTAACGGCGGTGGACTCAGCGTTAATGGTGATTGATGGTGCGAAAGGGGTTGAGGAACGAACCATTAAATTAATGGAAGTTTGTCGGCTGCGTGATACGCCAATTTTTACGTTCGTCAACAAGATGGATCGTGAAGTACGTGATCAGATTGAGGTCATGGACGAAGTTGAAGAAATTCTGAAAATCCAATGTGCTCCGATTACCTGGCCAATTGGCATGGGTAAGGCATTTAAAGGCATCTATAACCTGTATACCGATACCATTCATGTATTTGAGCCAGGAAAGGGATTAACCATTCCGGATGATGTCCGCATTCAAGGGTTGGAGTCAGAAGAGGCGCAAACTCTATTAGGTGATCTGTATGATGATTTCCTGGAAGAAATTGAATTGGTGCGAGGGGCAAGTCACGAATTTGATCTTGAACTTTACCAGCAAGGTAAGATGACGCCTGTTTTCTTTGGTACAGCACTGTCTAATTTTGGTGTTCGTGAAATGCTGAATGATTTCGTCGAGTGGGCACCTAAACCGCAAGCTCGTAATACGGAAAGTCGTGAAGTCGATCCGCATGAAGAAAAGTTGTCAGGGTTTATCTTTAAAATTCAGGCGAACATGGACCCTAAGCATCGTGACCGAATTGCTTTTATGAGAATTTGTTCTGGACGCTATACTCGCGGTATGAAGATGAAGCATGTTCGTCTTGGGAAAGACGTTAAGATTGCAGATGCTGTGACCTTCTTGGCTGGCGATCGTGCCAACGTAGAAGAGGCGGTGTCCGGGGATATTATCGGCTTGCACAATCACGGAACCATTCAAATTGGAGATACGTTCACTGAGGGTGAAGAGCTTAAGTTTTCCGGTATTCCACACTTTGCTCCTGAGCTGTTCAGACGTGTTCGTTTGGCTGATCCGCTGAAAACCAAACAATTACAGAAAGGCTTACAGCAGCTGTGCGAAGAGGGTGCTACTCAGTTATTCATGCCTACGAAAAACAATGATCTTATTGTGGGCGCTGTGGGGGTACTTCAGTTTGACGTGGTGGCTCAGCGTTTAAAAGACGAGTATAAAGTTGAGTGTATCTACGAACCGGTCAATGTTTTTACAGCGCGATGGATTGAGTGCGATGACGCTCGTAAGCTGGAAGAATTTAAGAAGAAGGCTGGTGAAAACCTGTCTGTAGATGGCGGAGGTCATTTGACCTATTTAGCGTCGACGCGAGTGAATTTGGCTATGATGGAAGAGCGTTGGCCTGAAATTCAATTCAGATCTACGCGGGAGCATTAATGAAGCAGAGGTAGCGATGAGATATTTTGACACGCATTGTCATTTAGACTTCGAGGTGTTTGATGTAGATCTTGAATCTATGATTAATGAGTGTCATGAACTTGGGGTTGATAAGGTTTTGATCCCGGGAACTCGAGCTTCTGCTATCTCAAAGCTTTTGGCTTTAAGTAAACAATATCAAGGGGTGTATGTCGCTTTTGGCATACACCCTTTTTTTGTGAATGATACCTCTCCGGATGATCTGGAGAAGATAGAAGCTGCTATACACAGTCAGCGAGACAATCCTGTGTTAGTGGCACTGGGAGAAATCGGTCTGGATAAACTGTGTGGTGTTGATTATCAGCTTCAGTTGCAAGTGTTTGAAAAGCAGCTTGCCTTGGCAGAGAAGTACTCTTTGCCTGTTATTCTGCATAACCGAAAAAGTGATCAACTAATGCTTGAGACACTAAGGCGTTATGAGCTGATTGGGGGGGTAGTACACGGATTTTCTGGAAGTTATGAGACCGCTCAGCAGTTTATTCGAATGCGCTTCAAAATTGGTGTTGGTGGTGTGATGACTTGGGATAATGCACACAAGGTAAGGGCTATGATTCGTCGTTTATCGGTAGATGCAATTGTCTTAGAGACTGACTCACCTGATATGTCGCCGCAATGGTGTAAGGGCGACCGTAATACGCCTAGGGAAATTCCTGCGCTGGCGAGATATTTGGCCTCGCTGAAAGAGATGGATGAAGTTCTTCTTAATGAGCGTTTGTATCAGAATGCGTGTGAGTTGTTCTTGAAGAAAGCAAGCTGACACCTGGAGAGTGGGTGCCAGCTAAGTGTGCTAGATTTGATCCGCTACTTCCGTTAGCTTGGCAACAATGGTGTCGCAATATTTAGTAACCAAGAAAGGAACCGTGTTTTCGTTGTAGTTTTTGAATGAAGGCTCAATGAAACGCCACTTGCGGTCAATGTTTCGAATTAAGCTGGACAGCTCTTTATTGGACTGATGAGCTTTGCCGATGGTGGCTAATTGAGCACTGAACTTTTCAGCCAATACATCAGGTGTGTCCATTTTCTCTTCACCTTCCACATAAAGACCGGCACCGCCTGTAGCGACTGAGCGGCGAACGTAATCTGAAGTCATTTGTTGTAGCAAGATAGCAGCGCTGAGCAAGTCGTATTTTCTGGAGTCGCCGGAAACCTCTTTTTCTTTATCGATGATCTTGTTTAGTGTTTTAAGCAAGTTAAAGCGAGCTTCATGAAGATCGGTGATTGCGTATGGGGAGGTATGGCCTTCGCTGGCGATTTCATTCTTGCCGGCAAAGACTATGTAATCTTTGGAAATGGCCAGAGATTCTTTTATGGCTTCTGAGCTTTCCGGAGCGTCGCTTTCTGCCAGTTCCTGTCGGAGACTGTTTAGCACTGCAATATCTTGTTCCAGTTTCTCCTGAATAAGGGAGTCACCTTCATGAAGTGTTAGCTGGTGGAAACGGGTTGAAACCTGATAAGCGGCTAATTGCATCTGGGTTGAAGTAATTAGGGTCTGCTCATCAGCGATGGCAAATGAAACATTTGATACTGCAAAGCTGAGTAATAGGCTTAGTTTTGCAAAAAGGGAGATGTGTGAAGGGCGCGTAGTTGTATTTCGCATCTCTTAACCTTTGGGTCTTTTATTATTAGAGTTGATCCATACCTTTATATAGAAAGCCGACCAGGGTTACAACCTTTAGGGCTTACATTAAATGTTTTTTGTTGTATACTCGCCAGCTCAGTTTCCCACACTGAAAGAGTCCGCTTTAAAGTTTGCAGATGCAATTCTATTTATGTAGAATGCCCTGCTTTTTAGAAACTGCCCAATCTAGGCTGGTAAGAATGAAAACTTTTAGCGCAAAACCAGAAACAGTTAAACGCGACTGGTATGTCGTGGATGCTCAAGGCAAAACCTTGGGTCGCTTGGCCACTGAAGTAGCAAGTCGTCTTCGTGGTAAACATAAGCCTGAATATACACCTCACGTTGATACTGGCGACTATATCGTTATCGTTAACGCTGAGAAAGTTGCTGTAACAGGTAACAAGGCTGCAGATAAAATGTACTACCGTCACACTGGATATCCAGGTGGTATGCGTTCTGCTAACTTCAACGAAATGATCGAACGCAAGCCTGAGATGGTGATTGAGAAAGCGGTTAAAGGTATGTTGCCTAAGAACCCACTTGGTCGTGCGATGTTTTCTAAGTTGAAAGTATACGCTGGTGCTGAACACCCACATGCTGCACAGCAGCCTCAAGAACTGGATATTTAACGGAAGTCTACTATGTCTGTAACACAATACTACGGCACAGGTCGTCGCAAAAGCTCTACTGCACGTGTCTTCCTAAGACCAGGTAGTGGTTCTATCACTGTAAACAGCCGCTCTCTAGATGAGTATTTTGGTCGTGAAACTGCTCGTATGGTGGTTCGTCAGCCACTTGAGTTGACTGAAAACCTAGAGAAGTTTGACGTGATTGTTACCGTTAAAGGCGGTGGTGGTTCTGGCCAGGCTGGTGCTATCCGTCACGGTATCACTCGTGCACTAATGGCATATGACGAAACTCTTCGTCCTGCATTGCGTGCAGCGGGTTATGTTACTCGTGATGCTCGTGTTGTTGAACGTAAGAAAGTTGGTCTACGCAAAGCGCGTAAGCGTCCACAATTCTCGAAGCGTTAATTCGTTTCCTGGTTGGAAGAGGCACTTCTTTGGAAGTGCCTTTTTTTTGTCTAAAGATTGTTTTATATCAAGTCCTATTCGTCTTTAGTCGCTTGTATTGTAGGGTTATTTTCTATAGTATTCCGCGACTAAAATGAGATAACCCTTGCGTGTTGAGTAGTTTGCTATTATTTGGCGGATTATTTGGTATGTGGATTCAGAATACGGTTGGCTGATGGGAGATAACCTAGCATGAATCAAGACGGCGTAAATAAAGGGCGCCGACGCCTCCTAATAGGCGCAACTTCTGCAGTTGGTGCAGTTGGTGCGGTAGGCGTTGCAGTCCCGTTTGTAGCTTCTTGGAACCCGAGTGCAAAAGCAAAAGCTGCTGGTGCACCTGTGAAAGCAGATATTAGTAAACTGGAGCCAGGTCAGCAAATGATTGTTGAGTGGCGTGGTCAACCAGTTTGGATCATTCGACGTACAGAAGAAACGTTGAAAAATATCGAGAAGTTAAACGATGCAGTGAGCGATCCTAATTCTGAGGTTCCTCAGCAGCCAGAGTACATTTCTGGTATCAATCGTTCCATTAAACCAGAAATTCTTGTTCTAGTGGGTATTTGTACTCACCTTGGTTGTTCTCCGAAATACCGTCCTGAAATTTCCCCGGCAGACTTGGGTGAAGATTGGTTAGGTGGTTTCTTCTGTCCTTGTCACGGCTCTCGTTTCGATTTGGCTGGTCGTGTATTTAAAGGTGTTCCTGCGCCAACAAACCTTAAGGTGCCACCGCATTCATATTTGAGCGACAACGTGATTATTGTCGGTGTTGATCAGGAGGGCGCATAATGAGCGATAAGAAAGGTTTGATGGCTTGGGTAGATGATCGTCTGCCGGTAACGGAAGCCTATGAAAAACACATGAGCAAATACTATGCGCCGAAGAATTTCAACGTATGGTATGTGTTTGGTGTTCTGTCGATGCTGGTATTGGTTAACCAGCTATTAACCGGTATTTGGTTGACGATGAGCTTTGTTCCGTCAGCAGACGGTGCATTTGCTTCTGTAGAATACATCATGCGTGACGTAGAGTGGGGCTGGTTGCTTCGATATATGCATTCCACCGGTGCATCTGCATTCTTCGTTGTTGTGTATCTTCATATGTTCCGTGGCATTATTTATGGTTCTTATCAGAAACCACGTGAATTGATCTGGATCTTTGGTATGTGTATCTACCTAGCGCTTTGTGCTGAAGCGTTCATGGGATACGTATTGCCTTGGGGTCAGATGTCTTACTGGGGTGCACAGGTAATTATTTCCCTGTTTGGTGCGATTCCTGTAATTGGTGAAGATTTAACGATCTGGATTCGTGGTGACTATCTTCTGTCAGAAATTACTTTGAACCGCTTCTTTGCGCTTCATGTGATTGCGCTTCCTCTTGTGATTGTTGCTCTTGTTGTTATGCACCTTCTTGCTCTTCATGAAGTAGGTTCTAACAACCCTGACGGCATCGACATTAAGAAAAATCTTGATGAAAATGGTGTGCCTAAAGACGGTATTCCTTTCCATCCGTTCTATACAGTTCATGACTTGGTTGGCATTGTTGTATTCCTGTTTGTTTTCTGTGGCATCATCTTCTTTATGCCAGAAATGGGGGGTTACTTCCTTGAGCATGCTAACTTCGAAGAAGCGAACCCGTTGAAAACACCAGAGCACATTGCTCCGGTATGGTATTTCACTCCATTCTACGCAGTGCTACGTGCGGTACCTGATAAGTTGTTAGGTGTAATCGCGATGGGTGCGGCAATTGCTATTTTGTTTGTTCTTCCTTGGTTGGATCGTAGCCCTGTGCGCTCAATCCGTTATAAGGGCATGTACAGTAAGATTGCGATTGCGTTGTTTGTTGTTTCTTTCGTAATTCTTGGTGTGTGTGGTGCGCTTCCGGCATATGCTCAGCCACCTTGGTTAGCACCTTTGATGACAGCAGTATACTTTGCATTCTTCATCTTGATGCCTTGGTACACTAAAGCTGAAAAGACTAAACCGGTTCCAGAGAGGGTGACAGGCTAATGAAAAAACTTATTTCTGTATTTTTATTAAGCATTGTTGCTCCGTTGACTGCGGTTGCAGCAGGCAGTGGTTATCCTTTGGATGACATGAATGCGAATGTTACCAATAAAGCATCTCTACAGCGTGGTGCGCAAACCTTCATGAACTACTGTATGGGTTGTCATGAGATGCAATATTCGCGCTATGAGCGTGTTGCTGATGATCTTGAGATTCCTCATGATTTGATGGTTGAAAACCTGATCTTTGACGGCTCTAAAATCGGTCAGTTGATGACAAATGCGATGACTGAGGATGCGGCCAAGCGTTGGTTTGGTGCTGCGCCACCGGATCTAACTTTGGTGGCTCGCGTACGTGGTGAAGACTGGTTGTACACCTATTTGCGTACTTTCTATGAGGATACTTCTCGCCCGTTCGGTGTGAATAATGAAGTATTTCCTAACGTAGGTATGCCGCATGTTCTTCTGGAGCTTCAAGGCTTGCAGAAGAAGGGATGTGCTCAGGTGCCTGTTGATATTGATGTGTTAACGGGAGATGACATCACTGAAGAGCGTTGCGATGTGCTTTATCTTGCGGAAGAAGGCAGTCAGTCTCCGGCTGAGTATGAGGAAACGGTTTACGACTTGGTAAACTTCCTTGTGTACACTGCTGAGCCAATGCAAGAAGAGCGTAAGCGCATTGGTATCATCGTAATGTTATTCTTGGTAGTACTATTTATCTTTGCTTACCTGCTAAACCGTGAGTATTGGAAAGATATTCACTAATTATTAGTGGTATAGTAAGACTTAGTGATGGGTGTGCGGGCTTTTCCTGCACACCCTGTTTTTGGTTTTAATTAGGGGTGTTTTATGGGCGTAGTTGCCAAACGGTCTTCTATGACGTTTTATTCTGACGGCGAAAGCCATTACAGTCATCGTGTTCGCATTGTATTGGCTGAAAAGGGAGTTGCTGTAGATGTATTGGATGTTAATCCAAATAACAAACCGGAAGATTTAGCCTCTCTTAATCCTTACAATGAGTTGCCTACTTTAGTTGATCGAGAGTTGGTGTTGTATCAGCCGGAAATCATGATGGAATATTTGGACGAGCGTTTTCCTCATCCGCCACTGTTGCCAGTGTATCCGGTTGCTCGTGCTCAAAGCCGTTTGTGGATGTATCGTATTGAGCGTGATTGGAGCCCACTGGTTGATCAGATCTTAGCAGGTGAAGGTGATCTGGATGTGGCTCGTAAGAGTTTGCAAGACAGTATTATGGCTGTTTCTCCAATTTTTGATGAAAAGCCTTACTTCATGAGTGATGACTTCACTGTGGTAGATTGTTTGGTTGGCCCGATTTTATGGCGAGTTAAGCAATTAGGTATTGAAATTCCTGAGTCGGCGAAAGGTTTGCAGCATTATATGACCCGCATTTTTGATCGTGAGTCATTCCAGGCAAGTCTTTCAGAAGCTGAAAGAGAAATGCGTCTATAAATTGCTTGGAGCTGTAGAATGACACCAAGTAGACCTTATCTGGTTCGAGCTCTGCAAGAGTGGATGGTGGATAATAACTTCACGCCTTACATTGTTGTTGATGCTGGCGTGCAGGGGGTGCAGGTTCCACAGGATTTTGTATCCGATGGTCAGATCATTCTTAATATATCTCCATCAGCTGTTCGCGGCTTAATCATTAGCAATGATGCTATTGATTTTAATGCCAGATTTGGTGGTGTGCCCATGCGAGTTTATGTGCCAATTGTTGCGGTATTGGCGATTTATGCTCGTGAGAATGGGCAGGGAATGGTGTTTGGTGCCGAACCAGGAGCACCACAGCCGGACGATGATCCACCGTTAAAGCCTGTGACCAAGCCGGAAGAACAACCGGCAGAGCCACAGCCTAAGGCGAAGCCTAGCTTGAAAGTGGTGAAATAAAAAAGGGCCGATCGGCCCTTTTTTTCGTCTGTCGAAAATTGCAGCAATTAAATGTACTCAAACAGCTTTACAATCTTCTCTACACCGTAAACGTGTTTAGTGATTTCCACTGCGTATTCAGCCTCTGTTTCGGTAACCAGGCCCATCAAATAGACAGTACCCTGCTCGGTAACGACTTTAATTCGGCTGCTGGGGAAGTTTTCAGAAAACGTCATTTGGGTTGCTACTTTGGTGGTAATCCAGGCGTCGTTATATCTTGATATCCAGGTACTAACGCCTGCGACCTTTAATTCGTTGTACACTTTTCGCACGGCTCGGGTTTTGGAAGCTACTTGCTCTGCCAATTGTTTATTTGCCTGGTTGGGAACTTCGCCTACCAAAAGCACAACGCCGTTGAAGCTAATAATATCAATATTGGAATGTTTGAGTTCTTCAGACGCTTTGCGCAAGTTTACGGCGATTTTGGTTTCAATGTTTTCGTCTTCTATGACAGTGCCGAGTGTGCGTGTGCCTTGGTATTCTTCAATCGGCCCTTCAGATGTGGCATCCAGTAGGCTAACGCATCCGGTTAATAGGCTGATTAGAAAGGCAAAGACCAGGCGCTTATTAGGGGTCATAGGGCTTCCTCGAAAAGCTGATAATCAATTAAGTCGCACAAACAGTGGATAATGCTGATGTGCGCTTCATGAATAATGGCTTTGATATCTGAGGGTACGCGAAGTTCAATGTCGTGTTCTGTCAACAGGGTGGCTACTCCACCGCCGTCTCCCCCAGTCAATGCAATGACTGCAACTTCTCGATCATGTGCTGCCTGTATGGCTTGAATAATATTGGGGGAGTTGCCACCAGTGCTTATTACAACCAGAACATCGCCTGGTTGGCCAATGGCTTTGATTTGACGGGCAAAAATCTCAGAGAAACTGAAGGAGTTAGCAATGCCGCTGGCTGCGGAGGCGTCAGCACCTATGGTGATTGCTGGTAAGCCAGGACGTTCTTGATCGTAGCGGTTAAGTAGTTTGGAAGATAACAGTTGTGCCAGGGCAGAAGAGGCGCCATTACCGCAACAAAGGATTTTGTTATCGTTAACCAGGCAATTAATCAGCCATTGGCTAACGAGGCAAATATCGTCTGTTAGGAGTTCGGCAGTATGCATTTTGGTTTCAATAACTTGCCCAAAATGCATTTGGATTCGATCTGTCAGGCTCATAGGTGTCTCTTGAGTAAAGCGTTAAAAAGCATTCTTAATCCAATTTAAGGTGTGCTTTCCTTCTGAAAAAATAATACTGATTACATCAAATCTGCATAGGGTATTTTGATATTGCGGATTTGTCTGCAAAAATCTTTGGGCTGTGCGACGGATGCGCAGTTGTTTCTTGTAGGTGACGGTTTCTTCCGGTTTACCATGTTTGATGTTTGACCGAGCCCGAACCTCACAAAATACCAATATTCGATCATGCGATGCGATGATATCGATTTCACCGCCTTTGGCATGATAGTTTTTGGTGATAATGGTTATGCCTTGTTGATGAAGGAACCGGCTCGCCAATTGTTCATATTTCTCACCGATGGCTTTAGTTGATTTCAACGTCTGGAGCAACTTTTTCATAGGGCTTTCCATAGCGCACGTAGCTTATCGGAAACTCTCTGACGAAGTTGGACTTCCCGTCAAAGTAGACATCTGCCCCATAAGCTTTCACAGCTTGTCCTTGCATTGTGATCAGCTCCGGAAGTTGCACTGCTACTTTAAACGCGTCTGCGCCCCAACTGAACAGCTTTGCAGAAGCTTCTGCTTTTGTCGGTAAACTACTGACGCCGTGTTTCTGAGGTGTCCAGTGGAAATCCGCAAATACAACGCCATTAAGATCTTTATCTTGTTTTCCTGAATACAGTTGCGGGCTGATGTCTGAATTGCTGAGAATCTCTATATCATCAGCAAAGTAGAACGCCATCAGTGGGTTGGTCTGCCTTAAGTCTTTATACTTTAGGGGGGAGTATATGAATTGGATGTCTTCGCGCCGGCGAGCTGTGAATTCAATAGGTGATCTTAACAGTCGACTTAAGTTGCGAGCTCGTTGGTCACTCTTATCTATTTCCAGTAGCTTCTTTAAGCTGGTTGCCCAGTTGGTCTCGTAGCCCTGGGTAATGGCTATGCTGCCGTCGTGCTGTTCAAAGGCCGACGTGAACGTTTGAGCCAGCTTTTGGCCTTTATTAGAGTTGTAGGTCAGGATGGCTCCTTTGTCATGGCCTTGTTGTGCGGCATAGTTGGCCATGGTTCTTGCTTCGTCTTCGGCCTGAAGGTTCATGTAGAAAAGGTTGGCCGGCGGTGCTTTGGTTTCAATTGAATTGAGGGCGATGGTGGGTATCGTCAGGCTTGGGAGTTGTTCTAATTGCTCTATGTGTTTTGGGCTGAGTGGGCCAATGATCAGATCAGCTTGAATGCTGGAATACTTTGTCAGGAAATCACCGTCAAGGCTGTCAATGATCTCGATCTCTGGTCGAGTATCTTCGTCTAGCTGGTACGCTGCCATCAGAAAACCTTGGCTGATAGCCTTACTGACGCGTGCAAACTTTCCTTGCAGCGGAAGAATAACGGCGATTTTTTCCAGTTGGGAAAATTCCGAAGAGGGTAGATTTAATGCGCTTTCCGGCAGTTTATTGGAAGCGGGGTGATCTGGGTAGTGATTTAGCCACTGACTCAGCGCTAGTGCTTTAAAACGATCGGCTGTTTCTCCGTTTAGGATAAGGGTCAGTTTTAACCAGGCTGTCGATACCTCGTTGCTGTCGGAGTTCAGTTGTTCAGCGAGTTCTTGAGATGACTTTTCCTGGATCATTTGCCATATGAATTCAGACAACTCATTGGCTTCTTTTTCGCTCATTAATGGGCGTTGATATTCCAGTAGGGTGATAGCTTCATTCGTGCGCTGATGACGATTTAATTCGGTGGCGTAAGCCAAATGCCATAGCCACTGGTCTTGCGGTGTCAGTAGGGCCAAATGATCGGAAGACATTTGCTCTAACCAGCTCAAAGCTGTGTCCAATTCGAGTTGAACCATATTGATCGATTTAAGCAGTAAGTAATCGGCTTTGGTGCTGTCTGTAATCAGTTGTTCTGGTGTAATTAAATTAAGAATTCGTAAGCTTTCATCGTGCCTTTCTTGGTTTAGTAGGGCTCGAGATGCCTGGAGGCGAAGCTCTGTGGCTGCTTCGGGGGTTGCAGTTTCAGCTCGGGTTAATAACTGCTCGACGATGTTTTCAGTCTGTTGTGCACGAGACTCTGTGACCTGTGGGGGGGTTGAGCAGGCAGACAGAAAGGCGAGTAAGCAATATACTGGCAGTTTTGAAATTGTATGACTCTTGAAGTCTAAGAAGGAATGTATCTTGGTTATGTCCACACAAACCTCAGCAATACTTTATATAGTTCCTACACCCATAGGGAATTTAGACGACATTACACAGCGAAGCCTACAGGTGTTAAGTGATGTTGATTTAATAGCGTGTGAGGATACCAGACATAGTCATAGATTGCTTGACCATTATTCAATAAATACCCCACTTACGGCGCTGCATGAACACAATGAGCGAGCCAAGGCGGATTGGTTGGTTCAGCAGCTAACCGAAGGAAAAAGCGTTGCTTTGATTAGTGATGCAGGGACGCCTTTGATCTCGGACCCTGGTTATCATCTTGTGAATCGGGTCCGGGAGGCAGGGTTCAATATCATACCTTTGCCTGGTGCGTGCGCCGCGATTACGGCGCTTTCTGCCAGTGGCTTGCCGACGGACTCGTTTCGTTTTGTGGGTTTTCTCCCAGCGAAATCAGGGGCGCGTAAAAAGATCTTAGAGGGTTTGAAGTCAGATACATCAACACTGATATTTTATGAGTCGCCGCACCGGATTCTTGAGTCTTTAGGGGATATGAAAGAGGTACTTTTGGATCGTGATGCCGTGTTGGCGAGAGAATTGACCAAGACTTTTGAAACCTTCCTTGCTGATTCCTTTAGTGGCCTGATTGCGACGTTGAATGCTGATAAGAATCAACAGCGTGGTGAGATGGTGGTTATGGTGAAAGGCGCGGACAAAGATGCTGTGAAAACTGAATTAGGGGATTTGGATTCCATGATTCAGTCGAGCTTGAAATATCTGGGAGTAAAGCAGACATCGGCATTATTATCGGACATTACCGGGCTCAGAAAAAAAGAGATCTATCAACGCGCTTTAGAATTGTCGGAATAAACTATTTCATACTATGTGTTGAGTGTCGTTGGGATGCGCAGTATCATGCCCGCAAACCAAGTCAGCTGGATAATCGCTGCTCGTAGTAATACGAGGGGAGGAAAGTCCGGGCTCCATAGGGCAGGGTGCCAGGTAACGCCTGGGCGGTGCAAACCGACGGCCAGTGCAACAGAGAGTATACCGCCTAAGTTCTGAATGAGTTCGCTCGTTAGAACCGGTAAGGGTGAAAGGGTGCGGTAAGAGCGCACCGCGTAGCTGGCAACAGTCTACGGCATGGTAAACCCCACTCGGAGCAAGACCAAATAGGAATCCGTTTGCTGTGGCCCGCAGTGGATTCGGGTAGGTTGCTTGAGCTTTTTGGCGACGAAAAGCCTAGACGAATGATTATCCTCGACAGAACCCGGCTTACAGGCTGGCTTGGTTTTTTCCTCTGTCTTTCTGTGTATTCCCCAATTTTCTTTTCTCTAAGAATTAATCCGAGTGTCGGGGTTGTGCTTTAAGTTGGGAATTATTAGTATTGGTTTTATATACAGTGCTTCTCGGTCAGGGAGGTCTGTCTTTCCTCTTTATATTCCGTTTCTCTCGCATTCCGCGAATTCTAATGAGCCCTTATTCTTAAACTTAAAGTAATTTCTTAAGTGTTATTGTTACTTGATTGATTTATCTGTGAATAATTGTAAGTTTTGACTCTCTAAGGCTGTTCTAAGTTGTTGATTTATATTGTCTTTCTCTTTGTCTTCTTTTTAAGCGATTAGCTTGCAAAAAGCCAGTACTATTCTTATAGTGTCGAAATGTGGAATAAAGTGGCAAAAAGTGGTTCTTTTTGGAGAAAAGAGCCCCAAGGTGGGAAAAGTGTTCAGAGGTGTCAGCTCAATCAATATGGATGGCAAGGGACGCATGGCGTTTCCTACCCGCTATCGTGAGCGATTGATGGAGCAGTGTGATGGCAATTTGGTTATCACTATTGATACAGAAGAGCGATGCTTGCTGATTTACCCACTGCCCGAATGGGAAGTGATTGAGAAGAAAATTGAGGCACTTCCCAGTTTTAATCGGGCTGCCCGTCGCATTCAGCGATTGTTAATCGGTCATGCTACAGATTTGGAGTTGGATGGCAGTGGGCGTGTTTTGCTGCCGGCGCCACTGAGAGAATATGCGGGCCTTGATAAGAAGCTGATGTTGATTGGTCAAGGCAAAAAATTTGAACTCTGGAGTGAAGAGCATTGGGATCGTTGTCGAGATGATTATCTGGATGAAGGATCGGATGCGGATGCACTTCCGGAAGAGATGATGAACTTGTCACTTTAAATGAATGAAAAGGGTTTTAAACATAAAACGGTCTTATTGGACGAAGCGGTTGATCTATTGATTCAGCGTCCTGATGGCGTTTATGTGGATGGTACGTACGGTCGAGGCGGTCATAGCCGATTGATTTTGTCTGATTTGGCTGAAACAGGGCGCTTGATTGGATTTGATAAAGACCCTGAGGCGATTAAGTCTGCAGATGCGTTGGCGACTGAAGATGATCGTTTCGAAATAGAACATGCAAGTTTTGCCTCTTTGTCTGAGGTAATCAAACGTCGTGGTTTGGTCGGTAAGGTGTCGGGAGTCCTGGTTGATTTGGGCGTGTCTTCACCTCAGTTGGACGACGCAGAGCGCGGGTTTAGCTTTTTAAAAAGTGGGCCATTGGATATGCGTATGAACCCGTCGGCGGGCATTTCTGCCGCCGACTGGGTGAATACCGCAGAAGAGACTGAAATCGCACGTGTTTTATGGGAGTACGGCGAAGAACGTTTCTCCAGACGAATTGCGCGTGCCATAGTTGCGCGTCGGCAGGATCAGAAGATTGAAGATACCTTGGATTTGGCGAATCTAATCAGTACGTCAGTTCCTAAAAAAGACAAGTTTAAACATCCTGCAACTCGATCTTTTCAGGCAATCAGAATTCACATTAATAACGAACTGGGTGATCTGGAGGCCTTGTTGGAGCAGAGCCTGGAGGTTCTGGAACCAGGTGGTAGCCTGGTCGTGATAAGTTTCCATTCATTAGAAGATCGTATTGTTAAGCGCTTTATGAAAGAACAAGCAAAAGGAAAGCCGTTACCGAAAGGCTTGCCGATAACAGATGATCAAATTTCCAGAACGATGAAGCTGGCTTGTAAAGCATCAAAACCGGGTGAAGAAGAAGTAAAAGAAAACCCAAGAGCCAGAAGTGCCGTTCTTAGAGCTGCAATCAAATTGTAATGAGCAATGGTCATGAAGTCTGACGAGAGTTCGCCCGTCGACTCAAAGCGGAGTTGGCTTGCGCATTTACAGCACAAGATTAAGGTGGTCTGGCAGATTGAGCTGGATTTTCCGACGTCCGTTTTTAGTGTTCATGCGTTGGTCATGATTATGCTGCTATTGGTGTTGGTGATCTCGTCCCTGGGGGTTGTGTATTCCTCGCATTACAGTCGTCAATTATTTCACGAGCTTAAGCTGCAAAAGCAACAACGAGATGACTTAGAAACCGAGTGGGGGCAATTGCTGCTGGAGCAAAGTGCGCTTTCTGCTCATACCCGTGTAGAGCGGGTAGCTGAACAGCATTTGAATATGCAGATTCCGGAATCGAAAAATATTGAACTGGTGATTTCACATGGGCGCTAGTCCTGGTCGTAAACAACAGGTTCCTCATGAAATGCAGTCTCAGTCAGATGAGTCTATGCCGCTTTGGCGTGTTCGGCTGGTGCTGGTGGTAATCTTCATGTTGTTGGCTGGTTTGGCGTACCGGTTAGTGTATTTACAGGTGTCTGAACAGGAGTTTTTGAAAAACCAGGGTGATCTTCGAATGGTGCGCACGGAAGTTGACCCCGCGCATCGGGGGTTGATTAGTGATCGAAATGGTGAACCTCTGGCTGTGAGTACGCCCGTTGAGTCCATTTGGATCAACCCTAAGTACTTTCCTTCTGTAGATAAAGTGGATATTGCGCATTTGGCGAGCTTGTTGGATGTGAGGGAAGTAGCATTAAAGAAAAAGTTGGAAGCAGCGTCGGGTCGCCAATTTCTATATTTGAAGCGACAAATGCCGCCGGAGCAAGCGGCAAAAGTGTTGGAATTAGGTATTAAGGGCTTGTATAGCCAAAGGGAATACAAGCGTTATTATCCGGCAGGTGAAGTGACCTCGCATTTGATTGGTTTTACCAATCTGGATGATAACGGCCAGGAAGGTATTGAACTGGCGTTTAATGATTGGCTGAAAGGGGAATCCGGTTCCCGTACGGTGATCAAAGATTTACAGGGTCGGGTTATCCGGCATATTAAGCAGAATTCTGAAGCGAGAGATGGCAAAGACTTAACTTTGTCTATCGATTTACGGTTGCAATATCTCGCTTATAAAGCCTTAAAAGAGGCCGTAATTAAGCATCGTGCTGAGTCAGGAAGTGCGGTGGTGTTGGACGTTGCAACGGGTGAAGTGTTGGCGATGGTGAATCAACCTTCTTATAACCCGAATGATAGAGCTCGTTTAAAGGTAAATAGTCTAAGAAATCGAGCGGTGACAGACTCCTTTGAACCAGGGTCGACTATTAAAGCCTTTACGGTGGCAACAGCCTTGGCGTCTGGTCGTTACGCAGCGTCTACCAAGATCAATACATCACCAGGGTTCTTGCGGGTGGGGCGTAAAACCATCCGGGATCATGCCAATTATGGCAAGCTGGATCTGACAGGCATTATCAAGAAGTCCAGTAATGTGGGGACGACGAAGCTGGCCCAGAATCTGGGTAGTGATTTGATTTGGAGTACCCTGTTTCGAGCTGGATTCGGACAGGCTCCCGGAACAGGGTTTCCGGGCGAAGGTAACGGTGTGCTACCGATGCAGCGAGAATTTCGTCCGATTGAATTAGCGACCTTATCCTATGGATACGGTTTGGCAGCAACGCCGCTTCAATTGGCCAGTGCTTACACCAGTTTTGGTAATAATGGTGCTCGACCTGAAGTGACGTTACTTGCCCGTACAGAACATGATGCTGACAGTATCCGGCAAGAGCGTGTTATGCCTGAGCGGGTGGCGGCCCAGGTGCTTCAGATGCTGGAGACAGTAACCCAAAAAGGGGGGACTGCAAAACAAGCTGCAGTGCCTTTTTATCGGGTGGGTGGAAAAACAGGCACCGTACACAAAGTCGGGCGAGACGGTTATCAGGATGATAAGTATGTTGCCTACTTTGCCGGTCTTGCGCCGATATCAGACCCAAAATACTCAGTGGTTGTTACCATTAATGGTCCTTCCGGAGATCGTTACTATGGTGGCGAGGTTGCTGCGCCGGTGTTTTCAGAGATAGTTAGTGCGGCGATGCGACTCAATAATATAGCGCCGGATGCGTTTGAAGTGACGGCGATGGTTGAATAAGGCGATAAGCATGGAATCTGAGAGTAGATCAACAATGCGTTTGGGCGATTGCTTGTCTTGGTTGGCAGACAGTGAAGTCTCTGATGTTGGTGTTACTGGTATTGCTGTGGACAGTCGTGCAGTTGTACCAGGCGGACTGTTTTTGGCCGTGAAGGGGTTTGTAGTTGATGGACGGGACTTTATTGATCAGGCCATCGAAAATGGTGCAACTGTAATTTTTAAACAGTCAGATCAACGAGGCATTTATCAGCTTACGAATTGTTGGGTGATTGATGTGCCTGAGCTGGATCGGCTGCTGGGTGTAATAGCTGCAAATTTTTATCAACACCCCAGTCAGCATATGCTGACAGTGGGGGTTACTGGTACAAACGGTAAAACTACAGTAAGTCAGCTGGTGGCTCAGGCGTTCCACCGATTAGGGCGGACGTCCGCTGTTTTAGGAACGGCTGGGAATGGTGTCTGGCCCCAATTGGACACTGCTACACATACCACACCTGATGCGGTGAACTTGCAAGGCTTGATGGCTGATTACTTGTCGCAAGGTGCTGAAGTGATATCTATGGAGGTCTCTTCACATGGCTTGGATCAGGGGCGTGTAGATCAGGTGGCATACGATATTGCCGTCTTTACCAATTTGACTCGTGATCACCTGGATTACCATGGCACTATGGAACAGTATGGTCGAGCGAAAGCCCGGCTTTTTGAGGTGGAATCTTTAACGGCCTCAGTCATAAATTTGGATGATCCGTTTTCCTCGGTGTTACTTTCTCATGCTAGGGGCAAGTGTTGGACTTACAGTCAGAGCAATCCAGAAGCGGATGTGTACTGTGAACAGGTTGAATTGACTTCTCAGGGTATGAGATTGAATTTGGTGACGCCGGAAGGTCGTTGTGTATTGGTCACCGGATTGGTTGGGCACTTCAATGTGTCTAATGTGCTTGCCGTTGTGAGTGTACTGTTAGCAGACGGGGTGTCTATAAGCCAGATTGTAGCGTTGGCCGAGGGCTTTCAGCCTATTACTGGGCGAATGGAAACCTTCGGAGGTGATAACAAGCCTACGGTGGTTGTTGATTACGCACATACCGGGGATGCTTTGGAAAAAGCATTGAATGCGGTGAAGCACCATTGTAGGGGTAAACTTTACTGTGTGTTCGGTTGTGGCGGGGATCGTGATCGGGGCAAACGGCCAGAGATGGCAGCGATCGCTGAACAGTTGTCTGATTTTGTGGTGTTGACGAACGATAATCCGCGTACTGAAGATCCTGAACGAATTATTGAAGACGTCATGTCCGGGTTTGCTTCCCCGTATTTGGTATTGGTGGAAAAAGACCGGGAGAAGGCTATTCGGTTGGCGGTCAGCCAAGCAAAACCAGGAGATTGGGTGTTGGTGGCCGGTAAAGGGCATGAAGATTATCAGGACATTCAGGGCGTAAAGCATCCTTTTTCAGATGTGGAAAAAGTAGTTCAGGCATTAGTGGAGTATCAGTCGTGATCAGTTTGTCGGAAATGGCCAGGCATTTGGGTGGTCAACTGGTAGGGTCAGACCATGAGTTTGATGCAATCAGTACCGATTCTCGCTCTATAAAAAACGGGCAGCTCTTTATTGCCTTGGTTGGGGAGCGTTTTGATGCTCACGAATATTTGAATCAGGTGAAGGCTCAAGGAGCCTGTGCTGCCGTAGTTTCTCGCTTGGTTGAAAGTGAGCTGCCTCAGATACTGGTGTCAGATACCTTAGTGGGTTTGGGGAAGATCGGTGCCTACATGGCATCAAAAAACCAGGCTCGTTGTATTGCTTTAACTGGCAGTTGCGGGAAAACCACGACCAAAGAGATGATTCGCCAAGCGTTGTCGGAGCTTGGAAAAGTCTATGCGACCAGAGGGAACTTGAATAACCATATCGGTGTCCCTTTAACGCTTTCTGAAATCTCTACGGATGATGACTTTGCTGTGGTGGAGATGGGCGCGAGCGGTGTAGGAGAAATTGAATACACCGTCAGCATGACTAAACCTGAAGTGGTGTTGATTACCAATGCTTCTGATGCGCATCTGGAAGGGTTTGGTTCGTTAGATAATATCGTGCAAGCCAAAGGCGAGATAGTACGCTTTGCTCCAGAGTCGGCAACTGTCGTGTTAAATCGTGATGATCCGAGCTTTGATGTTTGGCAAACAATGGCGGGCGATCGCTCGCTATTGAGTTTTTCATTACATGCTGAGAGTCAGGCCGATGTCCGGTTGCAGGGCAAAGAGTTACTTGATGATCAGGGCTATCGATTAACAGTTTTGGTTAGAGATCAGGTATTGGACTTTGAGTTGGGCGTGTCCGGTGAGCATATGATTCAGAATGCGCTTGCAACTCTGGCGGTGGTTGAGGCTTTGTCTCTGGATTTAACTAAAGCTGCGCAGGGATTAAGCCAGTTTCAGGCGGTTAAAGGTCGTTTCTCTCCTATCACAGGAAAGAAATTTACCGTTTGGGATGATACCTACAACGCCAATCCATATTCGGTAAAGGCGGCATTAAAAACCATCGCAGGATACAACAAACCTGCTTGGTTGGTATTAGGCTCCATGGCTGAGCTTGGTGAACATGCCAGTGTAGCTCATCAAGAGGT
>JBFHTA010000036.1:0-20412 GCA_041590855.1 Pseudomonadales bacterium | reverse complement strand
TTGGCTTTAGAATGTACTTTACGGGCTTTTTCGAGTTCTTCAGAGGTCGACACCGTTTTTTGAACAACCGGCTTCTCTTTAGCATAAGCCTCCAATTGCTCAGCTCCTTGTTGCTCGATTTCTTCTGCTGAAATCCCTGCATCCACATCAATACCCCGCTCGGTATCGATGAACACTTCTTTAATGCCTTTGGATTTAATGATCTCAACGGTCTTGGTATTTGGAACCCGACCTTCCTTTTGATATTGCGCGCCAACATCCTGATCCCAATGAAATCCGGTGATGTACATATCTGGCACAAGTAACTCAACAGGTATTTTTTTGATCATAAAACTTGTCAACACCGTCAAACGATTAAAAATTAGTCAGCCACTAATGTGGGCCTATTTTGGCCTAATCTCATCAGAGTTAAGGTTTCATTTTATTGCTAATTGTTTCAACTGCTTATGCATAAACCGCCATTGCTGATCTGCATCTTCCGAAGACTGTTCAGCCAGCTCACCGTAGCATAAATCCTCATAGCGTTTAGATAACCATACGAGTTGTTGCTTTTGCTCTGGATGCAATTCGTACAAGCAGTGAAACAACTGCCTTGGCGTCATTTGAAACGCAGTGTTCTTTAATGCGCCCTCCGATTTAGCATAGTTCGAATTTTTGATCACAGCCTGAACTAATTTAAATTCAAACCGTTCTTTTAAGGTTCTGCGTCGACCGAGACGGGTAAACAAGCGATACGCCCCCCAACATAAAAAGGGCAATAAAAGACCAAGCAAAATGATGATACCCACAAATAACCAGGTATAACGCCCCCAGGCTGAAACAAGCTCTGCAAACACCCCAGTTTGTTTCTTAACGTCAAAGCCCACCACGCGTAAAGACCACTGATAATTGATGCTATCCACCATTTGACGTACAGCATCCAAAATCGCCACCCCCTGATAACGATGAGGCGATAGTAAGGAACCTTCTAAAAATGAACCCTCTTCCCGCATGGCTTCAGCTAACCCACGCTCTACACGATCCGGAGCAATCACAGAGGTTGGGTCAACCCGTCGCCAACCTTTGCCTGGCACCCAGATCTCTGTCCAGGCGTGCGCATCGTATTGTCGTACCGTTAAATACCCAGCATTTTCATTCCACTCACCTCCCAAGTATCCAACCACCACTCGGGCAGGGATACCGGCATATCGCGCCATTAGCGCCAGCGCACCAGCATAATGACCGCAAAAACCTTTACGTGTGCTAAACAAAAATTCGTCGTTAGCTTTCTGACCGAGCACAGGTGGCTTCAAGGTATAGCTGAACCCGTTTTCCGAAAAATACGAAAGCGCTTTGGAAATAAAGGCTTCGACATCCCCGGTCTGTTGCCAGAACGTCAGCGCTAACTGTTTGGTTTGCGGGTTTTCATTCTCAGGCAATTGCAACTCTCGTCCTGTTCGCCATTGCGCCAAACGTGGCTCACGAGCCACCTTGCTCGGCATTTGGCTGGTGTATCGAAGCGCCTGGCGAACGGGTTTATCATACTGAAGCATGAAGTCCTGAGTGAGCCCCACATGATTCTGCTCTGGCAAAGCGCCATCCAAACTGAACAACCAGGGCTGTTGGGTTGGTTCAACAATCACTTCGTAAGGGAAATACGGCCCCTGAGTCTCCATCAATTGTTGCCATTGCGAAATAGGCTCACCAAACCAATCCACAAAATCCCCGGCATAGCCCACAGGATCGCTTCGCTTCCAGCCACGCCCATCCGATTCATCCAACACAAAAGCACGCCAATAGAGGTTTTCAGCAGAAACCGAAGTATTCGAAAGGAAGCGCGCACGAAACACCAATTCATCGGACTGAGTTAACTTCGCAATATCTCCCGGGCTAATCTGATCAGACAAACCAGTTTTGGCCCCCTGCCCTAACTCCAACGACCAAAGAGGAGACATCCGGGGAAAAAACACAAAGAAAATAACCATCAAGGGAATGGCGGATAACCAATACAAACTTCCCTGACGAAGCAATTCAATCGGCGAACGATCTTTAATACTGTGCATCGCAATCAAGGCGCAACTGATTACCAGGCACACACCCAGCACACACGCCGCCATGGCCAGCGAGGTTTCAAAGAGAAAGACCACGGCAACCACCAAAAAGGAAAGAAACAACGAAATATAGGCATCGCGCTGGCTATGCAATTCAATCAGCTTAAGACCATAGGCCAACAACAGAAAGTTAACTGCCGCCATTACCGTAAACTTCTGAAAGCTCAACACAAGAACAAGCAGTCCTGTGGTAGCCATAATGACCTTGATGGAATTATTCGGAAAACGCCAACGACCACGAACGATTTGCAAACGCCAAACCAGACACAAGCCCAGCAAAGCAATCAAACCAATCGGTAAACGAAAAACATGCAAACTCAAGCTCAGGGCTTGCGCCAATAGCATCCATCGCAACGCTGAAACGGTCAATGCCTGATCGAGATGCTGCTTCATTTGTTACGCTCCGTGATACTGTCAGAACCGGGCATTGAATCCACCACGCCAAACAAAGCCAACGCCCGTAAACACTCGATCTTATGCTGCTCGCCGGAGCCGGGGGCAATCTGAATCTGGGGTAATAGAAGACCAAACACCTTCCGTTGATCACTCCATTCCACTACCCAACCGGCAAGCGCAGACAGCCGGTCTTCCAGCGTTAGCCCATAAAAGTCATCAAATCGTAACCAGGAATTTGAAACAGGTGGCGCAACAAAGGTTTTAGTGACCAACTCCTCAGTCTTGGCAAAGCGCTTCCAATCAACTTTCTTGAGCGAGTCACCCTGAACGTAAGGACTTAAACTGTCGAAATCACTGCCCGCTTGTCGGCTGGCTTGTTGGATTACGTTTTCAAGATCGTCTTCTCCACCTTCATCCATCTGACCATGCGGAGACACGCCAAAAACAGGGTTTGGATAGCCCAAAATTGGCGATTGCAACTGGATCACCGACCAGGCCGTTAAAATACCCAAGGGATATCGTGTATACACCTCTAACCGAGGCGGTGAATTCCAGCCACGCTGACTGATCTGAAACGTCAGATTGACGTGTTGCGCTTTGCTCTCGATATCCACACCTGACGTCATTAGAGAAGTCGAGTCTGTACTTTCGTCGGGATAATCGCGCCATCGAATTTTGACATTGTAATGCGGAGAAGTACTAAGCGGATTTATGGTGTAGCCGACACTGACTTTTTCACCAACAAAACCCGCCACTTCTTCACCTACAGAAATGGTTAAAGACGCCAGGTTACTCCATGTGTGCCAGATTAATACGGCAAAGACACTGCCCAGCCAAAAACATAATCCGAAAATCAAACTGTTCTGATAGTTAATAGCCATCAGCAACAGAATGATCAACATCCCAATTAACAACCAACCAGCACGTGAAGGAAGAATGTAGATATTGCGATTAGACAAACGAACCTGGGTTGAAGGCGGTGAACGGCGGGCAATCCAAGCATCAAACCAGGTTTTTATTCGAGCCATACCAAGCCTCTGTCTAGTAATCTTAGGTTCCCGAAACCGTTAACGCGATGGGCGTTATATGGGAATTATATAGGCGCAACCTGCGTCAACATCAGTGAAGACACCGAAGCGTACGAACTAGTGCCTGAGACGCTCACCCGATGATCGACCACTCCGGATAAAACTGCCTGAACATCATCAGGAATAACGTAGTTGCGTCCTTCAATTAAAGCCCACGCCTGAGCACTTCTTAACAGGGAAAGCGCCCCGCGTGGAGACAAGCCGATGTGCGTTTCAGAAGAATCCCTGGAAAAGGCAACCAATCGTTGTATGTAATCCAACAAGGCATCAGATACTTTAATTTGAGCAACGATGGACTGAAGCTGAAGCAGTTCTTCAGGTGAAATCACCGAAGGAAGGTCCTTCGCCATATCGCGCCGGTTTACTCCTTTCAACAATTCCCGTTCCGCAGCTTCTGGAGGGTAACCGAGAGTCAGCCGCATCAGGAAGCGATCCAGCTGCGACTCCGGCAACGGGTAAGTCCCTGCTTGATCCTGAGGATTCTGAGTCGCAATCACAAAGAAAGGGGCGGGCAAGGAATAGGAGGAACCTTCAATACTGACCTGATATTCTTCCATCGCTTCCAGCAAGGCACTCTGAGTCTTAGGGCTGGCACGGTTGATCTCATCAGCCAACACAACTTGAGAAAAGATAGGCCCTTTATGAAACTCAAAGCTGTTGTCATCCCGATTAAAAATCGTCACCCCCAAAACATCGGAAGGTAACAAATCACTGGTAAATTGAACCCGGTTGTAACTCAACCCAAGCACTTTGGCCAAGGCATGAGAAAGCGTTGTTTTCCCCATGCCCGGCAAATCTTCAATCAATAGATGCCCTTTGGCAATCAGACAGGCTAACGCCAGTTTAAGCTGCAGCTCCTTGCCTAGAATGACCTGATTCACTTGTACCAGTGCATCACCGACTTTCTGAACCAACTGCTGAGTCTGCTTATCTTGTGTATCCAACGTTTTGCCCTTTTTAACTGTCCAAATTACCGTAACACGATCCAATTAAAACAGATCAGAATCGACACCCAACGTTAAATGGCCTGAATGCCACGTAAAATATCCGCCTTGATGTCATCAATGTTTTCCAAACCAACAGATACACGAATCAGCCCTGGCGAAATCCCGGCTTTCACTTTATCTTCGTCCGACAAACGACCGTGTGTCGTAGTGGCCGGGTGAGTAATGGTCGTTTTCGCATCACCCAGGTTGGCAGTGATCGACAGCATCCGGGTATTATCAATCAATCGCCAGGCCGCTTCTTGACCACCTTCTACTTCAAACGACAAGACACCACCAAAGCCTTTCTGCTGTTTACGAGCCAACGCATGTTGCGGATGACTTTCCAGACCACCATAGTGCACTTTGGCAATATTGGGCTGTTCAACCAGCCACTGAGCCAAAGATAGCGCCGACTCACAATGAGCTTTCATTCGAATGGATAAGGTTTCTAATCCTTTCAGAAATACCCACGCATTAAACGGGCTCATGGTCGTACCTGCTGACCGCAAGAAACCAAAGACTTCGTTCATTTCTGTTTCGCGACCCGCAACAACACCGCCGACACATCGCCCCTGACCATCCAGATACTTGGTGGCAGAATGAATGACGATATCCGCACCCAATGCCAAAGGCTGCTGTAAAACGGGGGTGCAGAAACAGTTATCCACAACCAGCAAGGCATCATGCGTATGCGCTAAATCTGCCAATTTCTGTATGTCGGCAACTTCCCCCAATGGGTTCGATGGCGTTTCCATAAACAACATCTTAGTGTCAGAACGAATCGCAGCTTTCCAGCTGTCCAAGTCGGTCAGTTCCACAAAGCTGGTTTCGATCCCAAACTTTTTAAAATACTTATCGAACAGCACATTAGTGGTACCAAACACCGAGCGTGAGCACACCACGTGGTCGCCTGCCTTCAACAAAGCCGCGCCAGTGCTCAAAATGGCCGCCATACCTGAAGATGTCGCAACCGCTCTTTCAGCCCCTTCCATCGCTGCCAAACGCTCTTCAAAGACAGCTACGGTCGGATTAGTAAAACGCGAATAAATATTACCTGGCTCATCACCACCAAAACGGGCTGCGGCTTCGGCAGCACTGTTAAATACATAACTCGATGTGGTGAAAATCGGCTCACAATGCTCTGCTTCCGGAGTGCGATGCTGCCCGCCACGCACAGCATAGGTTTCAAGCTGTACGTCGGTTAAGTCTGATTGAATTCGAGAACGCTCGGTCATATTCTCTTCCTTATGCCCTGATTTCGGGGCTCAACTATGAAAAAATGTCAAAAAACGGGGTATTACTATCGGGAGTCCGCGCAGATACAAACAACATACGTATGAGACACGTTTTATTCCCTAACGATTCAGACAAAAAAGCCGAACACTAGGTCCGGCTTCTTGCTATTGGCTCAAACCTTAGTTGACTTCATTGTGAATGCCCATGGTGGCATCATCCGAACCACTGGCATCTTCTTCGCTGTCGTCAGCAACATCAACAACAATGTTTGCTTTCTTGTTTTTAGCAGCATCATTACGAGCCTGTTCCAAAGCCGCCAGGTATTCCGGCGTCACATCGCCTGTAATGTATTCACCATTAAATACTGCACAATCAAAACCTTCAATGCTGTCGTTCACACCTTTGGACGCTTCGATCAAGTCGTCCAGATCCTGATAAATCAAACGATCAGAACCAATCAACTCATTGATCTCATCTACAGTACGATCATGTGCAATCAATTCACTGGCCGATGGCATATCGATACCATAGACGTTTGGATAGCAAACCTGAGGAGCCGCTGACGCCATGTAGACCTTATTTGCGCCCACTTCACGTGCCATTTCAATAATCTGGCGACTGGTGGTACCACGTACAATGGAATCATCTACCAATAGTACGTTCTTACCAGCAAACTCAATTTCAACCGGATTCAATTTCTGACGTACAGATTTTTTACGCTGGCTTTGACCTGGCATGATAAAGGTACGACCGATATAACGGTTCTTCATGAAGCCTTCACGGTACTTCACACCCAAACGGTTTGCCAACTGCAACGCAGAGGTACGACTGGTGTCCGGGATAGGAATCACCACATCAATGTCATGATCGGGCCATTCACGTTTGATTTTCTCTGCTAGGAACTCGCCCATTTTAAGACGGGTTTTATAGACTGAGTTACCATCCATGACGCTGTCCGGGCGAGCAAAGTAAACGTATTCAAAAATACACGGACGAAGCTTAGGTTCATCCGCACATTGCATGCTGTGTAATTTGCCATCTTCGCTAATAAAGATAGCCTCACCCGGTGCAATATCACGCTCAAGCGTAAAACCTAGTGAAGAAAGTGCGACACTTTCAGAAGCGATCATGTACTCCACGCCTTCAGCTGTTTCGCGCTTACCGAAGACCGCAGGGCGAATGCCGTTAGGATCTCTGAAACCAAGAACCCCTTGACCCGCGATCATGGCAACCACTGCATAACCGCCACGACAACGTTTATGAACCCCTTTCACCGCTTCAAAGATATCGTCCGCCGTAGGCGTCTGCTTGCCTTGCTTTTGAAGCTCGTGCGCAAACACGTTCAACAATACTTCTGAATCCGAAGTGGTGTTGATATGGCGAAGGTCCGACTCATATAACTTTTGACCAATCTCTTTGGAGTTGGTCAAATTACCGTTATGAGCCAATGTAATACCGTAAGGAGAGTTCACATAGAACGGCTGCGCTTCAGCGGACGATGAAGAACCGGCCGTTGGGTAACGAACGTGTCCGATTCCCATGTTACCAATCAAACGATGCATGTGGCGGGTACGGAATACATCCCGCACCAGGCCATTATTCTTACGAAGATGAAACCTTCCGTTATGGCTTGTCACTATGCCTGCGGCATCCTGCCCCCGGTGTTGAAGAACAGTTAACGCATCATATAAAGTCTGATTAACGTTCGTAAAAGAAACGACGCCAGCAATGCCGCACATGGAGAACTACCTCATTAAGCCTATATTTAGTTTTCTACTTGAATGACTTCTTCAGAGCCATTCGGAAAAGCCCCGTCAGGCAGAGATACGGAATCCGGTATCTCTGACATAACTTCGCCTGCCTGCTGCAACGCTTCACCAGCTTTAGCAGGATCTACCAGCCCAGACATATCCACTTCGGATAACTGCTCTGATAACAGTTTAGTCGTTTCCTTGGTCCACTCTTCGACCTGAGCAAAATGCGGCACAATTACCGACGACTGCCACGCCGGTGAATCCGTAAACGCCGTCAAACTCATTAAGCCGATTCCGACCACAATCACCAGCGCGCCGCGTACCACACCAAACGCCATACCCAAGAAACGGTCCATCAGGCTTAACCCCACCGCATGAACAAATTGGCTGATGATGAAGTTAATAAGCGAGCCGATGACCAAAGTACCAATAAAGAGCACAAAAAAAGCCAGCACAAGTGCCGACTTTTCGTTGTTCGCGAAATCACTCAGATAATGAGAGAAATCGTATGCGTAGAAGCGCGCAACCAAAATAGCTGCAATCCAGGTGATTAAAGAAAGTAACTCTTTTACAAAACCGCGCTTTAAACTAATTAACGCAGAAACAGCGATTACACTAATAATAACGATGTCTAACCAGTTCATATGTACTTCCTTTCTACAGGGTTGCGAATTCTATCAAAGCAATCGTCTTCACAAAACCCATAAACCACGTTCAAATTGAATCCATGTTAAGGTCGGTAAGGTTTGATGATGCCATCGTTCAGCTTCATCTTTTTCGCAATTTGTTTTTTCACCGCTAGCAAACGCTCTTTATTGAGCTCCGGCCCCACAAACACCTGATACTTGGTTTGCCCTGAGGCGTCTTTCAACAGTCGACTGTAGGTGTTAAATCCGGCTTTGGTGAGTTTTTCCCGCAAAGCATATGCATTCTTGGGTTGACTGAAGGTCGCTAATTGGAGAGTCCAGGCGGGTTTATCCTGAGCCAGCTGAGACGCCTTGCGAGGTAAGGGTTTGACATCAGTAGTCGGATCATCCAGCGATGAAGTTTGCGTCTCGGGTTGCTTAACCAACAGACGCTGTTGAGCACTGGCCAGTGCTTTCTCATCAAACCCCGTGCCTTTAGGCGAAGGTGGTTTAAGTATGGAGGGCTCGGGCAATTCAGGACGATCAGGAAGTTCAATTAATGCGTTGGTTTGCACCCGACCGCTGCCATCCAGAACTTCAGGGCCAAACAAAGCCAGCAACACAAAAGTAACAACGGCCCCTAGCAAACGGTATTTGATCAATTCGGGCGAGGCTGAATCATCTGTTGAGGCAGAAACAATGCCGGTTCGCTTTGGTTGAGTGTCGTTTGGCTGGGCTTTAGACTTAGGCCCCTTGGGATTATCTTTCATAATATAAAATAGCTTCAGCCACAGTGAAGAATGATCCTAACACAACCAGCTTGTCAGAACGTAGGTTCGAGTTTGCTTTGAAAACCTCAAACGCTGTTTCAAAATCACTGAAGCTTTCTGCCGGTAATCCTTTATCTTCCAGCTTTTGTTTTAACTCTTGCGATGAAATCGCGCGAGGCATTGGCAAATCAATACACAACCACCGATCAAACTGCGCGCTTAACTCATCAATCACTCCGTCGATGTCTTTATCCGCCATTGAACCAAAGATGGCAACCGTTTGATGACTCTTATCACAACGGCTCTGTAACTGCTTAGCCAAATAGCGAGCCGCATCCGGATTATGCGCCACATCCAGCCATCCGGACACCCCCTGATGTTCAAAGGACTCCATCCGACCACGAATGAAAGCATTTTCAATACTACGGTTGATGATCTCGGAAGACAGTGGCCAACCTAAAGCAGCCAATCCACAAAGGCAAGTCGCCACATTTTGAACTGGAAATGCCGGGTAAACCAAACCATCCATTCGCTCGCCGTTCGCCAACTCCTCACCCTGACCTTGCCATGACCAACACGAGTCAGACAGCACAAGTCGGTAATCCGTTCCAGCCTGGTAAAAATCAGCACCGACTTCACGAGCATACCGTTCAACAGAGGTTGGGCCATCCGCTGCCCCGAATACCGCCGGGACATTCGCCCGAAAAATACCCGCCTTTTCACGCCCGATGGATTCCAGGTCACTACCTAGCCAGGCCTCATGATCCACTGAAATGGAAGTTACCAGTGCAAGATCCGGATCAATGATGTTGACAGCATCCAGGCGACCACCCAAACCGACTTCCAGCAACACCACATCCAGACTGGCCGCTTTAAACACTACCAAAGCCGCCAACGTAGTGAACTCAAAATAAGTTAATGAAACATCCTCACGAGCCTGTTCGACTTGTTCAAAAGCCGACAGTAAATCCTGATCTGTGACTTCGCGACCATTCAAACGGATTCGTTCATTAAAACGAATTAAATGAGGAGACGTATATAAGCCGACCTGCTTGCCTAAGCTCTGGGCGTAGGCTTCCGAAAAGGCGCAGCTAGTGCCCTTTCCGTTGGTACCTGCCACAGTAATCACTTGCGGGGCAACAGGTGTCAACGCCAATCGATCCGCTACTTTCCGGATTCGATCCAGCCCCAAATCAATTTCAGTAGGATGCATGCCCTCAAGATACGAGAGCCAATCAGTTAAAGTGTTGAGTTGTTTCATGCCGAGCGTTCTGAGGGGGTTTTGGAATGCCATGTCAGATTTGCAAGTATTCTGGCCAGTTTGCCGCGCAATTGCTTGCGATGGATGATCATATCGACCGTGCCATGCTCCAACAAGAATTCACTGCGCTGAAAGCCTTCCGGAAGTTTCTCTCGCACCGTCTGCTCAATCACACGTGGTCCGGCAAACCCTACCAACGCATTCGGCTCAGCCACATTAATGTCGCCCAACATCGCCAAACTGGCCGATACCCCTCCAAATACAGGGTCAGTCATTACAGAAACAAAGGGTATGCCCTTTCGCTTCAGGCGCTCCAGTGCAGCAGAGGTTTTCGCCATCTGCATTAACGAGATAAGCGCTTCCTGCATTCGGGCACCACCACTGGCAGAAAAACAAATGAACGGAATTTGATTGTCCAAAGACACTTTGACGGCGCGAACAAACTTCTCGCCAACCACAGCCCCCATGGAACCGCCCATGAAATTAAATTCAAAAGCAGCCACCACAACAGGCTGACCTTCCAGCTTGCCATGAAAGGTCACCAAAGCATCATTTTCGCCGGTTTCTTTTTGAGCGGCGCTTAAACGGTCTTTGTATCTCTTGGAATCTTTAAACTTCAGTCGGTCTTCAGGCTGAACATCGGCCGCTAATTCCACCCGATCTTCCGCATCCAGAAACAGGTCAACACGACGACGCGCGCTGACCCGCATGTGATGATCACACTTAGGACACACCTCGTCATTCTTTTCCAGTTCTGGTCGATACAAGATGGCATCGCACTTTGGACACTTCTTCCAAAGTCCTTCAGGTACATTCGTTCGTCTTTGCGATTCAGAACGAACAATTGAAGGTACAATTTTATCTAGCCAGCTACTCATCCAGCGTTCCTGCCAACATTAGATTAATACGATTTAGAGGTAACAACCGTTATGCGTTATCCATTGCCTGGCGCATGTCTCGAAGAATAGCAGACAAACGCGAGCAGATGTCTTCTACCGGTGCTTTTTGCTCAGCAGCTTCGGCAATAGCATTCACCAAAACCGACCCAACAATGACACCGTCTGCAACCGAAGCGACTTGCGCTGCCGTTGCACCGTCTTTGATACCAAACCCAACACCCACAGGTAAATCTGTTTGTTGTTGGATCTTCTCAACTTTACGCGCCACTTCTTCTGTATCCAGCGCTGCGGAGCCGGTAACCCCTTTCACAGACACATAGTAAACATAGCCCGTCCCGTGCTCACAAATAAGCTTGGTACGCGCTTCTGAAGTGGTTGGCGCAAGCAGGAAAATGCTATCAAGTTGATGTTTTTCAAACAGAGGTTTCACCGTATCCGCTTCTTCCGGAGGTAAATCCACCAATAACACACCATCAACACCAGCCGCCTCAGCATCTGCCGCGAACGTCTCATAGCCCATCACTTCAACCGGGTTTAAATACCCCATTAATACGATCGGCGTTTGAGAATTGGTTTCACGGAACTGACGAACACAGTTCAATACATCTTTCAGGCTGGTGTTATGGGCCAACGCACGCTCACAGGCCAACTGAATTGCCGGACCGTCTGCCATTGGATCAGAAAAAGGAACACCCAACTCAATAATGTCTGCGCCCGCCTCTACCATGCTATGCATCAAAGGAACGGTAGCATCCAACGCCGGATCACCCGCTGTAATGTAGGGAATCAACGCCTTCTTTCCGGATGCGTTCAAACTTTCAAAATACGTTTTTAATCGACTCATGTAAAAATAACCTTTAAACCGCGAACTCAACTCGCAAGTGCAACACAACTGCGATTACACGTTAAACCGAGATCCCATCAATTTGTGCAATTGTGTGAATATCCTTATCACCACGCCCAGACAAATTCACAACGATCATTTGTTCTGGCGACATAGTCTTAGCCAGTTTCTCTGCATATGCTAATGCATGGCTGGATTCCAAGGCCGGCATAATGCCTTCCACACGGGTCAATTTACGGAATGCTGCCAAGGCTTCATCATCCGTTACCGAAACATAGTTGGCACGTCCGGTGTCTTTCAGGTAGCTGTGTTCCGGGCCCACACCTGGGTAGTCCAAACCGGCCGATACAGAGTGCGTCCCCAGAATCTGGCCGTTCTCATCTTCCATCAGATAAGTGCGGTTACCATGAAGCACCCCTGGCTTACCTGCGGATAATGGCGCAGCGTGTTGCCCGGTTTCAATGCCCAAACCACCGGCTTCCACACCGTACATAGCCACATCTTTGTCTTCAAGGAACGGATGGAACAGACCAATAGCATTCGATCCACCACCAACGCATGCCACCAAGGCATCAGGTAATTTGCCTGCCTGCTCAAGACTTTGACGACGCGCTTCACGACCAATCACCGAGTTAAAGTCTCGTACCAACATCGGGTACGGGTGAGGCCCGGCTGCAGTACCAATAATATAGAAGGTTGAATCAACGTTTGTTACCCAATCACGCATGGCTTCGTTCATGGCGTCTTTAAGTGTTCGGGTGCCCGCTTCCACAGGTAGAACTTCCGCACCCAACAGCTTCATACGATAAACGTTCAAAGCCTGACGCTGCACATCTTCTGCGCCCATGAAGACTTTACATTCCAACCCTAAACGCGCTGCAACGGTTGCAGTAGCCACACCGTGCTGCCCCGCACCAGTTTCAGCAATTACACGTGGCTTACCCATGTATTTCGCCAACAATGCCTGACCAATGGTGTTATTCACCTTGTGCGCGCCAGTGTGGTTCAAATCTTCACGTTTCAGATAAATTTGAGCGCCACCAACTTCTTTGGACCATCGTTGCGCATGATATAGAGGTGACGGACGTCCAACATAGTGTGCCAAGTCACGATCGAACTCAGCCTGGAAATCCGGATCATTTTTCAAACGGTTGTAAAGCTCTGTTAACTCGTCCAGAGCACTCATTAAAGTTTCCGATACAAAACGACCACCGTACACACCAAAGTGACCGTTCTCATCAGGAAGCTGCGCTGCCTGCGCTTTATCTGTCATTTCAACACCTCTTGAACAAACGCAATCATTTTATCTTTCGATTTGATCGCCTTTTTTGCCTCCACGCCACCACTAACATCCACGGCGAAAGGCTTGACTTGCTGTATGGCACTAGCAACATTGGAAGGTTCCAGCCCTCCAGCAAGAATTACGGGTTTGGTTAAGTCATCAGGAATTAATGACCAGTTAAAGGTTTCACCGGTTCCACCCGGCACACCTGCTTTATACGTATCCAATAGCAAAGCAGATGCCTTTTTATACTCTTTTACGCTGGCATAAAGATCAGTATCACTTTTCACGCGAATGGCTTTGTACCAACACACGCTAAATTGATCGCAGAAATCGGCCGATTCATCGCCATGAAATTGCACACAGGTCAACCTGGCTGTATCTATCGCTTCCCGAACAAAACCTGCTTCCGGATCAACAAACAAACCAACAACTGTAACATAGGGCGGTAAGGCCGCAACGATTTGCTTGGCTTGCTCCAAACTCACATGCCTGGGACTCGGCGGGTAAAACACTAGCCCGATGGCATCGCAACCAGCGTCAACGGCATTAAGTGCATCTTCCACACAAGTAATACCGCATATTTTTACGCGAGTTCTGATCACGCTAAATCCACCTAAGAAAATGAGAAATACTACCAGAAAGCCGAGTCAAGCTACAGCCAAAGTTCGCCCACAAACAAGATATGAGTGACTATGATTCAAATAGATGATTGACCGGCGTAACCAAGAGTGGACCTAAATGATCACTGCCTTTTGGCAACCCAAAAGACGGGTCGTAATCCACATCCACAAAATACAATCCGTGAGGCGGTGCCGTAACACTGGCCTGACTTCGATCTTTAGCCGCCAGCACATCAGCTACCCACTCTACCGGTCTTCTGCCATCACCCACTTCACACAGGACGCCAGCGATATTTCGGATCATATGATGTAAAAACGCATTCGCCTTCACGTCCAGCACCACCAAGTTCCCGACTCGCTTTACCATTAAGTGGTGAATATTTCTCATCGGTGTATGAGATTGACATTCCTTTGCACGAAAAGAAGTAAAATCATTCTCACCCAATAACACCTGCCCTGCCAAATGCATCGCATGCTCATCCAAGGGAGCATAATGCCAGGTGACCGCATTACGATATATCACTGGCATGGTCGGGCTGTTATCAATGATATAGCGGTATCGACGGGCAGTAGCAGAAAAGCGCGCATGAAAATCAGCAGGCACTCGCCGCACCCAACGCACACCGATTTGATCAGGTAACTGCGAATTTACTCCACGAATCCAGGAGTTATCGTTTCGATACACAGGACTATCAAAATGAACAACCTGATGCGTCGCATGAACGCCGGCATCAGTACGACCAGCACAAACAACTTCGATCGGAGAATTGGCAATTCGACTTAATGCTTTTTCTAATTCTTCTTGGAGAGAGGGCTTGGCAGAAGGCTGGCGCTGCCAACCTTTAAAACCATGCCCCATATATTCGATGCCGAGCGCGACGCGCTCAACAATAGGATTATCTGACAACTTACTCACCGTACAACGTAACGACACCACGCTCTAGTCGAGCGCATAACTGAATGGGTTATGATAACCCATTCAGTAGATCAGTTGCTTCGGTTTTTTGAGATTCATTCCCTTCGACAATGACTTCTTCAAGTATGTCACGAGCCCCATCAATGTCACCCATGTCTACATACGCACGAGCCAGATCCAGTTTAGTCGCCACTTCATCGGCGCCGACATAGAAGTCCAGTTCGTCTTCCTCCAAATTAGACTTAACCGCATCATCAACGTTTGCAGGTTCAGCCTCCTGGCCATCAGCAACCACACCCTCTGTCGATAAACCTTCGTCCATTGAAAGCTCGTCAGAACCCTCAGCAAACGACACATCCTCCACAGGCATTTCCGCCTCGACAGATTCGTCTGCAACATCCAAATCACCCAAAGCTAGCTCATCACCCGCTTCCGAGGTGTCCTCAACAGAATCGAGAGACAACTCATCCAGAGCCAGCTCTTCTGACTCAGCGCCAGCATCCAGAACAACCTCTTCAACCGGTGCTGCATCCGCACCACCATTTTCAGAAGCAGAGGCTAATTCAGCATCCAAATCAACGTCGTCCGCCGAATCAACACCCAAGGATTTAGCTAGATCCTCAAGATCACCATCGATATCAAGATCCGTATCCGATGTCAGAGTTGCTGCAGGAGCTTCCTGATCAGAACCATCCTCAACTGTTTCCGCCACAGTATCCAGGTCAAAACTGTCGGATTCATCTGCACTGTCCAGATTAAACTCATCGCCATCTGAAGATAGGTCTGCCGAAGCCTCAAGGACATTATCTTCAACTGCCGGTACCTCTTCTGTTGAAAGGTCGGCTGAATCATTTTCAAGATCCAATCCTGAATCCAAATCAAATTCATTATCAGATTGGGCTACTTCGGTATAAGTTTCTTTGACTTCCGGTTCATCCAGTGACGCATCCAGTTCATTGTCGAACCCTGGCATCTCAAGATCATCCAGTGCGTCCAAACCATCACCAGAAGCAAGATCTGTACTTTCAAGATCAACATCCAGCTCGTAACTTTCAGAATCATCCTGATTTAGCTCATCACTGGCAGAGTCGGTAAGCCCTAACTCTTCATCTAAATTAAATTCCAGATCATCCAAATCCGAGCTTTGAACATCAACTTCGTTTAATCCAGACTCACCTAAACCAGTCTCGCCGCTCAAGTCTGACGCCAACTCAGATTCCAGATCCTCCAGAGAATAACTGAAATCGTCATTATCCTGATCCGAGGTACCGGAGAAATCAAAATCACTGTCTGCATCCGCTACCAGGCTTTCACCACTATCGAACGCCTTAACCGTCGACGCATCACCTATAGAACCTGGCAGTTTTTGCTCAAGGACACTGATCTGCCCCATCACATCATCAGCGCCCAAATTCAGGATTTCCTGTTTCTGACGCTCAAAACCTTGTGAATCCTGTGTTTCTGCATAAACCTCAAGCATTTTCAGACGCAGATCGATACGACTTGGTTCAGAGTTAATCGCCTCATCCAAAAGATTCGTTGCATTATCAAACTGACCATAAGCAATGTAGCTGTCAGCACGCGTAATTGTTTCGTCCACCTCAAGGTTGCCATCGCCGTCCAATGACACCTGACCAAAGCCTTGAGATTCAAGATCAAGATTTTCCAATTCCTGATCAATACTACTTAACTCTTCATCTGCAACATCAGACGACGATTTGTTAACTACACCGCCTTCCTGCTCTACGACATCAGTCAATTCATTTTCACGCTGGTAGCTTCTGCGTGACAACATGAAGAGCAGAATCACAAACAACAGGGAACCAGCACCGATACCGATCAGCCACACCGGATTGCCAAGGATCTTATCAATAAAGCCCTGCTGAGGCTGAGGCATCGGAGTTGTTGGTTCATCAAACTTAATTACAGGCTTATCAACCACTGGAGGCTGAGCCACAACAGGCTCCTCGACAACCGGTTCTTCCTGCATCGGCTCATCAACAGCTGGTTCTTCCAACATCGACTCATCAACAGCCGGTTCTTCAACCATAGGCTCTTGAACTTCACCAGCTGAATCCTGCATGCCTGCAACAGCGTCTTCAGCAGCCATGTCATCAGACATAGCCTCATCCATCGCTTCAGCATCTTCAGCCATTTCAGCACCAGGCACAGAACCTTCCGCAGCCTCAAGTTCAGCCATTGCCTGTTTTAACTCTTCCTGCTCAGACATCGTCATCTGAAGCTCAGCCATCTGAGTATCTTTTAGCGTCACCAAACGTGATAGCTTAGCCATACGCTCTTCTAGCGCTTGGATCTTAGCGGTTAATTGCTCGTTTTCGCGGTTAGCCTTATCAAGATTTTCCTGTGATATGGCTAATTCGTTTTGTAAAGACTCCAGCTCTGAACCCGTTCCTGTCTGATCACCACTGGCAGCGCCTGCCGCTGCCATAGATTCGTCAGACCGAACTATCTTTAGTCGGGCTTCCTCCGGTGCAACCACATCAGATTGCAATGCTTGATCCACACCACTCAGTTGCACTTGCCCTGAATCGTCTGGCTGGATGGACTTTTGATAACGCTGATTATGCGCAGCCACTTCTTTTACTGCGGCACCCTGCTGCCAATCCTGGATTTGCTCCAGCGTTGGAACACGTAAAACAGAGCCTTTCTTAATTTTATTGATATTACCTGCCACAAACGCATTCGGATTCAATCCGTGAATTGCCATCATGGTTTGCTGTACAGTTACAGAACGATTAGGACGTACTTCCAGAGCAATATTCCACAAGGTATCCGAAGACGATACCGGCCCAAAAGTTCCACCACTCACCCGACTATCTGAAGGAGCACTTGGTGTGACAACCGCTTGTGTATTGCGCTTAGGAGCTTCCTGTTGTTGAGCTTCCACGATTACCTGGGTTGGAGCGGATACCGGAGTAACAACAGGCGGCGGCAAATCATCCTCATATACTGGCGGATCAAGCAGAACCGTGTACTCTCTTAATACACGACCGTTTGGCCAGTTAATTTCCACCAGAAAATTTAAGAAGGGCTCTTGAATCGATTGCTTGGTGGTCAGTAACAAAGTGCCATTACCTGCACCTGATAACTCCACATCAAATTCAATATTATTCAAGAAAAAGAATCGTTCGACACCCGCTCGATCAAACTCTTCTTGGGCTGCCAAAGAAGGTAGGATTTCCTCTTCAGCCAATTCCCGGGTTTGAAGCAGTTTAATCTCAGCCTGCAAAGGTTGATTTAAGGACGACTTAAGTGTGATATCTCCAAGTCCCAATCCTAATGCCCAAGGAGAAGTAAGTGCGCCAGCTGCAACTAATGCAGAGGTGAGTTTACGAAGCTTCATGCGTCGATCCTTTGTTGTTATTTACTCGCATCGTGCCTTGAACCATCAGAACAGGGTTCCTTAACTCAAAACATCGAAACATCTACTAAATGCGTTAAATTTACAAATTTATCTAACCAGTTTAGACGTTTTTGGCCGAATGATGGCTATTATTCATTAATTGAAAAAGTATCGAACATAAATACTGATTTATCAACAGCTTGTCATACTGAATTATCAAACCACATCAAAAAGCGCGCACAAAAAAGGCCGGATAGAATAGCTATCCGGCCTTTATGTGACTTTGCTCACGTTTTAACGTGTTATTAAATGCTTACTTATCCAACAAGATTCGAAGCATTCTGCGAAGAGGCTCTGCCGCCCCCCACAACAACTGATCACCTACTGTGAACGCCGAAATATATTCAGGTCCCATAGATAATTTACGGATACGCCCTACAGGAATACTTAGCGTGCCAGTCACTTTTGCTGGAGTTAGTTCTTCCATCGTCACGTCACGATCATTAGGAACCACTTTCACCCAATCATTATGAGCCGCCAAGATGGATTCAATTTCTTCAACCGGCAGGTCTTTTTTCAATTTAATGGTCAAAGCCTGACTGTGACAACGCATCGCACCAACACGAACACAAATACCGTCAATTGGCGTTGCATTTTCAGAGGTACCCAAAATCTTGTTGGTTTCTACTTCAGCTTTCCATTCCTCACGACTCTGACCTGATTCAAGCTGAGAATCGATATATGGAATCAAGCTACCCGCCAAAGGCACACCAAACTGATCCGTCGGATAATCGCTGCTACGAATGAACTCAGCCGTCTTCTTATCAATCTCAAGAATCGCCGATGCAGGATCATCCAAAAGATCCTTAACATTATCACGCACCGCACCCATTTGAGCGATCAACTCACGCATGTGCTTAGCACCAGAACCAGACGCAGCCTGGTAGGTCATTGGGCTAACCCACTCTACCAAATCCTTTTCAAACAAGCCGCCAATGGCCATCAACATCAAGCTAACAGTACAGTTACCACCTACGTAGTTTTTAACACCGTTAGCCAATGCGTCTTTAATAACATGTTGATTCACGGGATCAAGAACGATCACCGCATCGTCCGCCATGCGTAACGAAGATGCCGCGTCGATCCAATAACCTTCCCAACCGCTTTCACGCAATTTAGGGAAAACCGCCTTGGTATAATCACCACCCTGACAGGTAATAATCACATCCATGGTGCTTAGAATACTAATATCAGTCGCGTCTTGTAGAGTTTTCTCTGCTGGGGTAATACCACCAATAATGGGTGCATCTTGACCGGCTTGAGAAGTGGTGAAAAACACAGGTTCGATCAGATCAAAATCTTTCTCTTCCTGCATGCGTTGCATCAACACGGAACCAACCATGCCACGCCAACCTACTAGACCTACTTTCACTTTAGCATTCCTCTAACTTTGGATAGCGAAACTTTTACGAACAACAACCTCTTATTATTGCTCGAAACTGTTTCTGTGACTCGTTAAATTCGGGGTACGAACTATTCGGAGATTATACTGAATCTTTACGTCAGATTCAGGATATAAATCAAACTATTTAAAGGAACGGTCAAAAACAGAAATGTTTTTTAACCGCCCCTTGTGTCAATTAAGCTTGTGTCAATTAAGACAGTGCAGCAACGACAGCCTCACCCATTTCTTCGGTAGACACTTTCTTCATACCATCAGAGAAAATGTCAGCCGTACGCAAGCCCTGATCAAGCACTTTACTTACCGCTTCTTCAATCGCATCCGCAGCCGCTACTTCATTTAATGAATAACGAAGCATCATCGCTGCAGACAAGATGGTCGCTAACGGGTTAGCAATGCCTTGACCAGCAATATCAGGTGCAGAACCATGACATGGCTCGTACATGCCTTTGTTATCTTTATCCAGAGACGCAGATGGCAGCATACCAATTGAACCGGTTAGCATCGCAGCCGCATCAGACAAGATGTCACCAAACATGTTACCGGTAACCATCACATCAAACTGTTTAGGTGCACGAACCAACTGCATGGCTGCGTTATCAACGTACATGTGCGACAACTCAACATCCGGATACTCTTTGGATACTTCTTCCAGAATTTCACGCCACAGTACTGTAACTTCAAGAACGTTTGCTTTATCTACTGAACACAGCTTCTTGTTGCGCTTCTGAGCAGATTCAAACGCCACTTTAGCGATACGACGGATTTCAGACTCTGAATACACATAGGTGTTATAACCTTCACGCTCGCCGTTT
>JBFHTA010000035.1:0-21140 GCA_041590855.1 Pseudomonadales bacterium | reverse complement strand
GAGAAGCTTAAAGAACTGACTCGCGGTAAAACCATTGACCAACAAGCCATGCAAACCTTTGTTGAGAGCCTGGACATCCCTGCTGAAGCAAAACAATTGCTTATGGATCTAACGCCTGCGACCTACATTGGTAACGCGGTTGAGCAAGCCAAAAACATCTAAGCGAGTTTAAGCTAAACTTAGATAAGGGCCGTAAGGCCCTTATTTTTTATCTCACAGATAAAAATGTCACCAGACCAGGTCAAATTCAGGCCACAAACTTTCCGGCAATTGACAAGGATGCACCATGAATCTTTTTAAAAACGCAGGCATCACTCAGGAAGAATTTCTAAAAGAATACTGGCAGAAAAAACCTTTATTCATTCCTAACGCGTTTGAAGACTTCAGCCCCATTATTTCGTCTGATGAACTTGCAGGGCTGGCCTGTGAAGAAAACATTGAGTCCCGTCTGATTTTTGAACATGGCCCTAATCATCCATGGGAATTAAAGAATGGCCCTTTTAATGAAGACATCTTTGGCCAGCTTCCTCAAAAGGAATGGACGCTTCTGGTTCAGGCCGTAGATCAAGTCATTCCAGAAGCCAGCCAGTTGCTGGACCGCTTTAACTTTATTCCTAACTGGCGCCTGGACGATCTGATGATAAGCTTCGCAGTCCCTGGCGGTAGTGTTGGCCCGCACTATGATCAATACGATGTATTTCTTATTCAGGCCGAAGGTGAACGTATCTGGCAAATTGGCGCCCCCTGTTCAGCTGAAACGGAATTCAGAAAAGATACGCCACTTCACATTTTGGCTGAGTTTGATAGTACTCAAGAATGGCATACAAAGCCTGGCGACATACTTTATATCCCACCGCGCGTTCCGCATTTCGGGGTGGCGGCTACCCCGTGTCAAACATACTCAGTCGGTTTCAGAGCACCATCGCACGGTGAAATTCTGGAAGGATTCGCAGGATTTATGGCAGACAAACTTAGTCCTGATCTAAGATTTACCGACTCACACTCTGAGCAATTGGAAAATCCCGGGCTAATTAACGAAGACACTATCAATAAGCTTCAAAATATCCTTCGGGAAGCGGTGTCTGATCGGAATGCTATCAAGCAATGGTTTGCCGGTTTTATGTCCCAACCCAAATACGAAGAAAATACTGACGAGATTCCGTTCACACTTGCCACTGAAGAAATGGCCGCCATTATAGAGAGTTCTGAGCTGCTGTTTCGCAACGAACAAGCCCGTTTTGTCTACATTGATGAAGATGGCATTCTGGCGTTATATGTAAACGGTCACCCAGTAGAAACCACCTTCAAATCCAACGAGCTTGTCATGTTGCTATGCCAAGAACGTTGCATTTCTATTGAAAAGCATACTAAGCTTCTGGTTTCTAAAGAAAATATAAAAATTATTAAACACCTGTACGAGCAGGATTGGCTCTATGTTGAATAATTCTACAAGGAATTATTTTAACTGATATGAGTTTAGCTCCTGTCGTCTTGAAGTAGGTCTTTTGAATGAATGCATTAAACATCACAGTGTCTGAAACCACCTGGCAAGCAAGCCAACACGAACTAAAGCAGTTACGCAGCCAAGTAGCCATGCAAAAAGGCATTCCCGTTTCTCAAGCCTTTGATGTTTACGACAACAAGTGCATACACTTCATCGCTCATAATGAGCAGAATCAGCCTCTGGGATGCTGTCGCCTAATGGATAATGGCCGCATCTCCCGGCCTGCCATCTTGCTGGAATATCAGATGAAAGGGGTTGAAAACAAACTCATTGAGCAAGTGGTAAAATACGCAAAAAAGAAGACTTCACTCGCGGAACTATCCATTCTCGAAGACGCACGTATCGCCCCCTACTACGTTCATTTCGGTTTTAAAGCAGAAGGAACTCCGATCAGTGAATACGGCCTACCGGCACAAATGATGAAATACCAAATTCATCGTGAAGAGGAAGATATTCATCACTCTAGCGTATTCTATGAAGAAGAAATAATTCAGGACATCGAACAAATCACTGACTTTGAAGATCAGCGCTCATATTTAGAGGCATTAATTCAAATTGCCGGGCACTGCAGGCGCACAATTAAAATCTACTCACCGACCCTGCCGGCCGAGATCTTCGGCAACCCAAACCTACTCAGAATTTTCAGTGATCACTGCCGTCGCAGTCGCTTTACAGAAATCAAAGTACTGGTGTTAGACGAAAAAAGCATGATCAGTGGTACTCACGGACTCAGAAATCTCTACGAGAAGATTCCTTCATCCATTAGCATTCGAAAACTGGTACCGGATGACGATGAAGTTGATTTCCGAGAATACATGATCTCTGACGACGGGCACATGACCGTTCGCTCCCGTAGCCGTACCATCTCGGGCATTCTTTCATCAAATCGAGCTGAAATTGCCCAACAAATAACAGCCTTCGAAGAGTACTGGATGAAGAGCAAGAGCATCGCAGACCTTCGCCTAACAACTTACTGATTTCCCCTGAAGCATTTCCTCTGAAGTAATTCTGGTTTAAAGAAATTCCAGATACTGAGAAGCAACTCGTTTATCGAATTGCTTCTCAACTCCGGTGTCAAACCGAATAACCCAAGAGCGCGACTCATCAGACATCACCCGGCCTTCACCATAGACCTGATGACGAACTCTGGGATTCTGAGCTCCAGAAGATTTTGATCTTGCTGATTGGCCTTTCCCAATCCATCTTTCGTCAGATGTAACTCCTTGACCAGCAGTTTCTATTTGCGCTTGCTCCAAAGACAAAGAAACATCAATAGCACCGCAATAATCAACGGCCATTGAATGCTCACTTGCTGGCAAACTAACTGCCTTATCAGCCCCTTTGTAAATTGCAGCCCCAACCAGATCAGACGTTTCGAACGCCATTTCATCCACAAAGAACGACGGAAAATCAGACTCTTTAGTTTTGGCACTGTCCTTAGGAACTAACAAATGCAAGAAGCCTTTTGCACGGGTCATGGCCACGTACATTAATCGTCGCTCACTTTCTACGGATGAAGGTATTGTTAATTCCCCCTCAGGCTGATACGGCATAAACCGCTGACTAAGCGCAGGAATGATGACACATGGCCACTCCAATCCTTTAGCCCGATGCATGGACGTGAGTTTAACGCCCTCTGTGGTCGCCGAAATACGCTTCTCTCTAAGACATTGCCAATGCTGCCAACCTTGTTCTGAAGGCATCTCAAGCCCTCTGAAGTACCTTATGAAGGCGCGTACAGTTTCCAATCGGTCATCCACCTGCTGAGCGGAGAAGGCACTGTCCCGAATTCCCTCCTCCATCTCCGTAACTGAGAAGTATTTATGCAACAGCTTCCCTGCATTTAAACGTCCGGCTTGCGCCTGATCCAGCACTCGAGAGCGAGCCAGCAACTGATCAGCCTGGCGATTTGATAGATTCTCTGGCATAACCTGCCGAATCGACTTCCCCGGCTCATCACCAAACTGAGCGGCCAACTGAGCCAATTTAAGCAGTTCTTTTCGACGTATTTTGGGGAAAGGCTGCGTCAATAGCGTGGTCAACAACTCCGCTTTTTGCTCAACCCTCAAGGATGGGTATTGACCAGAGGCGACCAACAGCAAAGCTTCAAAACAACTCAGCTCCTTGCGATCCAACACAGAAATCGAATGATCCAGTGTGTAAGGAATATTATGCTCAAGCAACGCCAGCTCTATTGGAGCACTGATCGCCCAAATGCGGTTTAACACTGCAATCTGATTCAGTGGAAGGGTTTCTGATCTGACCTTAATGATCTTGATGACTTCTGAACTGTAGTCGGCCACCTGATCCAGAAAGATGCGAGTATCCGGATTGGCTTTCTGAGATAAACAAAGCACACCCTTTCGATCCGGATTTTTTGAAATCAGATAATTACACAACAGGGATAGTCGATGTCCGTATCGAAACGTGTGTGATAAGTGATAGAGGGCAACGCCTTCAAAGGCATGATCGAACTCGGTGGTCATAAACTCCGGGCGCGAGCCCCGAAATTCGTAGATGGTTTGATCCGGGTCGCCCACCACCATTAAATCGCCCCGGGTGCCACGTATCGTTGTCAGAAGAAACTGTTGAATTTCGTTGATGTCCTGATATTCATCGACAACGATTTGCTGCATGTGTCCGCCGAAACGCTTGGCCAAATCAGGATTCTTTTCCAAACACCGACAAGGATCATAAAGCATATCGCTGAAACTGATACGCCCTTGCTGCCTTCGCCATTCTTCAAATTTATGAAAGACCTTAGGAAAAAAATGACACACGCGTGGTAAGCCCGATGCCTCAAACACCTCTTCCGGCGACCTTAACGTTGACTTCACCAAATCAATAAAATTAACGGCAGGCTCAACCCATTTGCTTTTCTGGTCCAGTATGTCTTTCGCGGTTTCCGGATCACTGCAACGTTGCAATAATTGCCAGACCTGATGCTCAATTTCGCCATCGGTTAACAAAGGTTGTTTAAACGGAGGCAGTTGCCCCCTTTGAATCAACTGCTGATAAATTCGTAAGCCTAATGAATGAAAGGTACGTACTTCCGGGATGCCAGGAGACACCAACGCACTGTCGCCAGTGTTCAGTAGCTTGGCCAACTTCTTCTGGAAATCCTGCTGCGCAGCCTTGTTATACATGAGCACAAGAATGCGACGTGATTCCAGACCTCGAGCCAGACACTGCCGAATAAAATACACTAAGGTAGTTGTCTTACCCGCACCTGCAACGGCCATGACTTTTGCATGACCTTGTTCATGTTGAATAACGGCTCGTTGTTCGGGCGTTAAGGCCATAGAAAATCGCACTTCTGAATAGGAAGTGCGATTCTATACAATTTAGGAGAGGGTTTGAATTAGCGCATTGCGATTTGAGTAAAGACTCGCTGTGAGTTTTCAGCACGCTCAAAAACCAAACGTACAGGGCGATAGAATCCGGGAAGCACCACCCGAATAATGATGGACTTATCCAATGTCACTGCAGAAAGTTGCCCGGTTTTTCCGGTTTTGATATCACGACAGAAACCTATTAGCTTTCCGTTTTGAACATTACCTTCAACCTTATAACGATAGCCTTCAGTATCCAACACCCCAATCACATCGACACCCGCACGATTAAGCGTCAGTTGCGACGGCTGGCCAGATACTTTGCCATGATACAAACCTGCCCATTCCTCAGCATGTACCACAGAAAACCCTAAGAGAGATACTGACATGGCTCCTGCAATCAGCAAACGTTGAAGCAACTTCAAACACTTCATATCGTACCCCTTCTTTATGATGGTATTGATATAAAGCTAGTTGATAGCAGGCTTGCTGACCTCTCTTGATTCTGGGACACAGCGTTCATCGCCCCCAGAAACAAAGATTTACCCCCTACAGGACTGTGTTAGAATGCAGCACCAATTTTTGAAGACTCTTTACGAGTCAAATGAGGACGCAAGATGTTAGAAGTAAACGAATACTTTGACGGCAAAGTGAAATCCATCGGCCTTCAAACCGAAACATTACCTGCAACGGTTGGTGTTATGGCACCAGGTGAATATGAGTTCGGCACCAGCCAAAACGAAGTTATGACCGTAGTTTCAGGTGCACTGACAGTGCTATTACCTGGTGAAACTGAGTGGCAAACCTTTGAAAAAGGTAGCTCATTTGATGTGCCAGCTAACGCCAAGTTTCAATTGAAAGTTGCCGTAGATACAGCGTATTTCTGTACTTACGAGTAAACCGTACGCTTTGCGCTACGGCCGGAAATAGGCAACAAGATCACTCCTGAATTTTCAGGAGTGGTTGATTTCCCAATTAAATACCTTCGTGTTCTAACAAGAAATCTCCGGATATCGGATCGCACATCAAAGACTTCATCACCGGCAACGCCTCATCCAGTAATTCAGGCAACAGATAAGGCGGATTAATCACAAACATCCCGCTGCCGTACATCCCTTTCTCTTTCGGCATACCTTTGATCGACAAAGTCACATGCAACCATGATTGAGCGCCGCCCTGTTTAACCGCTTTCTTCAACAAGGCAGGAAACTCACGACTCTCAATAGACGATAACTGGGGATACCATACTGCAAAGGTGCCAGACTTAAATCGCTGTAACGACTCTTTAAGCGTCTTCGCTACTTTCTGATAGTCCCGCTTATCTTCATATGGCGGATCAATCAACACCACCGCGCGCTTAGTCGGCGGCGGCATCACCCCTTTCACACCAACAAAGCCGTCCGAGGTCTCGATATGTGCACGCTTCCTAACCAAAGTACGCATATTATCGCTCAGCAACTTGGTATCGCTCGGATGCAGCTCGTGCAGTCTCAACTTGTCCGACGGTCTAAGCATTTTGGCCGCAAACCATGGGCTGCCCGGATAGTACGTCAGGCTTCGATTACCTTCATTTGCTTCGGCAACCAGCGCTTGATAATCACTCAGTAACTTAGGCAAGTGCTCCTTATACAGCACCTTACTGATGCCTGTTTTGTATTCGGCGTTCTTGGCCGCAAACTTACTGTCCAGCTTGTAGAAACCGGCACCGGAGTGACTGTCGATATACCAGAAAGGTTTATCTTTTCTCAGGTAGTACTCAAGAATGGATACAAGTACAGAATGTTTTAGGACATCGGCATGGTTGCCGGCATGGAAAGCATGACGATAGCTCAGCATGGAAAGATCTCAGACAGTCAGAAATGAAAAAGAGCCGCAGTTTAGCGACTCCTTCGATAGATCACAATGCACCCCGACACATTCAAACGCTCAACAACAATCGAAAAGACATTTAAACGTTACACAACGGACAATAAAGACAAGTGCCAGTTCATTGGTGTTTGTGCGGTTTGAATCTTAGTTATTAGAAAATAAGTTGTAAGCAAATTAGTCGTTAGCACATTAATCGTTAGCACACTGATCATCGTGCTTTCCGGTAATCCCTTTATAAAACGCCTGCATCTCGGCAATGTCTTTATCGATATCGCCAGTAATATAAAAGGTTGGACCAAAACCACCACGCTTATGCTTGTAATCCAGAAAGGCCAAACCAATAGGAATGTCAGCCCCCTGCGCAATATAGTAAAAACCGGTCTTCCATTTTTCAGTTCTGGAGCGTGTACCCTCTGGTGGAATCGCTAACGCGCACTCATCCAGTTGTTTTATGCCCTGAACAATTTGATCTACCAGATTATTCTTCTTGCTGCGATCAACCGGAATGCCGCCAAGCCATCTCATGATTGGCCCCATCGGACCTTTGAACAGCGTATGTTTACCCATCCAGTTCAACCGAAAACCAAATAAAAAGGCCATGGATAAGGTAATTGGAAAATCCCAGTTACTGGTGTGTGGTACCGCAACCAGAACAAATTTCTTTTCTTTTGGTGGTGTTCCTACTAATTTCCAACCGGTCAGTTTTATGCCAATCCATGCAAAGACCCAGAAGATTTGACGAATAACGGGAGTTGTATAAATGGTACGGCGCACACCCACCTCAAGCTATCAGTAAAAATTGCGCGTATGCTAACACATGTAAGCTGAAAGTCATTAACAAGTTTGCAAATTATTGATCGAACGCAAAGTAAGACATCAGCCGGGCAAACACCCGGCAAAGATTCATGAGTTAACGCTTCTTGGAACGGTTGACCGACTTACCTGATCCGCCTGACTTTTTGGACTTGGCCGGTTTGGCAGGACGCGAAGACGATGGCTTCTGATCCGGATTGTACGGTAAACCAGTATGCTGTGTTCGAGCGGTATTAAAATTCTTAACCGAGCGATTCTTCATGCGATGACTTCTGCGGCGTGCATCAATTTCCTGGCGAGATTCCGGCGGTACCAGACAATCCTTCCCTCGGCCAATCAGATTTGCTTTACCAAGACGCTTCAAAGCTTCACGTAACATTGGCCAGTTGTCCGGGTCATGATACCGAAGGAAGGCCTTATGCAGCTTGCGTTGTTCTTTGGTCTTCGCACTGAAAACACGCTCACCGTCGTTCTTTTTAATCGGCTTCAGCGGATTGCGCTCTGTGTAGTACATGGTTGACGCAGTTGCCATCGGGGATGGATAGAAATTCTGAACCTGATCTACCCGGAAGCCATTCTGCTTCAACCACAAGGCCAAACTCATCATGTCACGGTCGGTTGAGCCGGGGTGCGCTGAAATAAAATAAGGAATCAGATACTGTTCTTTACCCGCTTCTTTAGAGAATTTTTCAAACATATTCTTGAAGCGATAATATGTGCCCATGCCAGGCTTCATCATCTTGCTTAACGGACCATCTTCGCTGTGCTCCGGTGCAATTTTCAGATATCCCCCGACATGATGGGTCACCAGTTCTTTTACGTACTCCGGATCTTCTACCGCCAAGTCATAACGCAGTCCGGAAGCAATTGCGATCTTCTTCACCCCTTCAATATTACGGGCTTTGCGATACAACTGAGTGGTTGGGCTATGATCGGTATTCAGATTAGAACAAATGGTCGGATACACACACGATGGGCGACGACAACTTTCTTCAATCTTCTTATCTTTACAGTTCAGACGATACATATTCGCCGTCGGGCCACCCAAATCCGAGATCATCCCGGTGAAGCCTGGGGTTTTATCCCTGATCTTTTCGATTTCTTCCAGGATGGACTCTTCAGAACGACTTTGAATAATGCGCCCTTCGTGCTCAGTAATGGAACAGAAGGTACACCCACCAAAACAACCACGCATGATATTCACAGAGAAGCGAATCATTTCATAGGCTGGAATTCTTGCATCCCCATATTTCGGGTGTGGAACCCGGTTATATGGCATCTCGAACACCCAATCCAATTCTTCTGTGGTCAAAGGGATTGGCGGCGGATTTAGCCAGACATCATTTCGACCATGACGCTGCACTAACGCCCGGGCATTGCCTGGATTGGTTTCCTTATGGAAAATCCGATCGGTATGCGCATACAAGACTTCATCCTTGCGTACCTGTTCGAACGAAGGTAAACGAATATAACTGGAAGATGGATCGGTCTGGCGCGCACTGACGTCGGGAATAATAGTCACCGGCTCTTCTGCGCCCATCTCTGGTTTTTCGTCTTCATTGACGTATTCATAGGGGTTCGGTCGAGAAACCACTCGTCCTGGCTGGTCAACACGTGTCGAATCGATTTCATCCCATCCAAGCGGCATTTCTTTTCTTAAGAAGCCGGTACCACGTACGTCTGTAATCTCGTTAATTGGCTCTCCGTTGGCTATACGGTGGGCCACCTCAACTAGAGCCCGCTCTGAATTACCAAACATCAACATATCTGCGGTGGAATCGAGCAATACCGAACGACGAATACTCTCAGACCAGTAATCGTAATGTGCCAAACGACGTAAACTTGCTTCAATACCACCGATAATGACAGGAACATCTTTAAAGGCTTCTTTACATTTTTGAGTATAAACAGTGACGGCACGGTCAGGGCGCTTACCTGGCTCTTCATTGGGCGTGTATGCATCATCATGACGCAAACGACGATCTGCAGTGTAGCGATTGATCATCGAATCCATGTTGCCTGCGGTGACGCCAAAAAACAGATTGGGCTTCCCTAGCTGTTCAAAGTTGGCTTTATCTCGCCAATCAGGCTGATCAATGATCCCGACGCGGAAACCTTGTGCTTCAAGAGTACGACCAATGACTGCCATTCCAAAGCTGGGGTGATCTACGTACGCATCTCCTGTAACCAGAATAATGTCACACGTGTCCCAGCCCAGTTCATCCATTTCCTGACGACTCGTTGGCAGAAAAGGGGCTACACCAAAGCACTCAGCCCAGTACTTTGGATAGTCATAAATTTTAGTAATATTCTTGGCAGGAGTTTGCGCAACAGCAGACGGCATAACTGTACAATCTTTAATCAATTAATAAAGGCGCGCTATTCTAACTGAATTAGTCGGTTATTCCGAGCGCTTCCATCTAAAATTTTCAGACTTACAACACCAAACGGATTCCGAATACCTGTCTGCCCCCTACTTTTCCGATCCAAGTAAGCAACAATTAAAACCTTCAGCTACTCTAAACAAGATGCGTGAAAACAGTAATTTAAGGAAACCTCCTTGACGCACTCTAGCGCGTTGTCTATTACAAATAAGTATTGAAAATAAAATGGTAAACGGGAACACCCTCATACTATGAACTCTCAGAAGTCATGCCTAGATCAATCTCTAGTGGAGTTATTTGACGCATTTAAATCCACTCTCAGTGACTGCGGCCTAGCATGGTTTTGGCTACAACCTGAGTATTCTAATTCAATTAAAAACGGCCTATACGCTGAATCACCGGACAGCATTACTGATTCCCTTCCCAGCGAATTTTTCGAGCTGGCAATGAGCAACCAAAAACCGGGCGAATGGGTTTCAACAGAACTGGAATATGAAGGCAAGCAATACAAGGTTCAGGTTTTTTCAGTACGTTTCAGTCTTACCAACGCTTCTGTGATCATGCTCCTTAACGAGCAAGACGGCGGCTTTCCGGACATTCGTAAAGAGTTTCTTTTTCTGTTTGCTCATGCAATGGGCTTAAAACGCAGTCTGAGCCAGACCATGGCGGACATTGATGACCTACAAAATCATATGCGTTATCAGGTGGTCTGGTCTGAGTGCATCGAATGGACCAAGAATATTATCCGTGAAGATCAAACGCTCTACTCAGAACTGCTAACCCGTCTGGTGATCATAAGTAACTCATCTCAAGGGGCAATATTTGTTCAGGACAGACCCGAGCTTAACTCATACAAAGGCGGCAATGCAGCCGAGCTGGCAGCAAAACTGGAAAGTTTTAAAACACGGCTGGGCTTGAGTGAGCTTAGGGGCTACCAAGTAGAAAACAACGAACACAAAAAAACTGATCCTGAAACCAATGAGGCTTTTGATCACGTACTCATCGGCCCGGCACGAAGCGCAGCACGAAACCGTAATGCATTAATTGTTTTGTTTAAATCAGCAAAAAAAGAGCCCTACTCGCTAACCGATCGAGCCTACATAGAGCAAATCATTTCATCGGTTTTTATCGGGCTGGACAAAAACTGCCTGATGAGAGCCCTGGCAAAGTCAAACAAAGCGTTAAAAAAGGAAAGGCAAACGCAAAAAGAACTGATCCAGCAACTTCAGGAAGCTCAGGAACAATTACTCCAGTCAGAGAAAATGGCGTCTATTGGTCAACTTGCGGCTGGCGTTGCTCATGAAATCAACAATCCTATTGGTTTTGTAAAAACCAACATCACTGTACTAGGCTCATATAGCAAAGCGCTTCTGGAAAAATTCAAAGAAATCAGACAAAGACTGGTTGATGAGGGTGACGATACCATGCTTGCCTATTTCGACGAAATTGCAGAAGAGATTGAGTTGGAAGACCTGGAAGAAGACCTGCCGGAATTACTGGAAGATGCCAATGATGGTATCTCACGGGTTAGCCACATTGTTCAAGACCTGAAAGATTTCTCAAGAACCGATTCAGGAACCTTTGAATGGAGTGATTTACACACACCTATTAATAAAGCGCTCAACATCGCGCACAATGAAATCAAATATAAAATAGAAGTTATTACTGAGTTTGCTGAATTACCTAAAATTCAAATGGTGGAATCACAGGTCTGCCAGGTAGCACTGAACTTCATCGTAAACGCAGGACATGCCATAGAAGAACGCGGAAAAATAACCATCAAAACCGAACAAATCTCGGATGACTACGTACAATTTTCAATTACAGACACGGGCCATGGTATTGAAGAAGAGCACCTGAAAAAAATCTTTGATCCTTTCTTTACAACAAAACCCATCGGTAAAGGCACAGGTTTAGGCTTGTCACTGTCCTACGGCATCATTCAACGCCACCATGGCAACATTAAAGTAGAGAGCAAAATCGGCGTTGGAACTACCTTTACCACCATACTGCCGATTAGCCAGCCAGAAGAAGGAGAACAGGATGAACTCTCCTGCGGATAAGGTAAAACCCAAGTTACAGGAAAATGTACTCTTTGTGGATGATGAACCGCAAATCCTTCGGGCACTCAAGCGTCTATTTAAAAAGGCTGACTTTGCTTGTCATTTTGCTGAAAGCGGCCCGGAAGCTCTGGAATTAATGGAAAACACCTCCATTGACCTGATCGTATCCGATATGCGAATGCCCAATATGAATGGCGCTGAGTTTCTTGCCATCGCCAAGGAAAAATACCCGACCACCAAAAGCATACTCCTCACCGGCCATTCAGACATTGCATCCACCATTGAAGCATTAAACAAAGGCGGCATTTATAGATACATAAGCAAGCCCTGGGAGGACGAGGATCTTAAACGCTCCATTCAGGAAGCATTAAAAGTAAAACGCCTGGAACGTGAAAGAAACCAACTGCTGATCATCACCCACAAACAAAACCAGAAGCTGAAATCCTTTGCTTCGGAGCTCGAAGCAAAAGTTGAAGAACGAACTCAAGAACTGAACAAAACGATGAAGCTGCTGGACCAGTCATACAAAGAACTGTATGACAGTTACGACACCTTTATTCGTGTTTTTTCGACGGTGGTATCCAGTCGTTTCCAAGAAGAAAAACAAAGGCCATCCATGGTGGCTGAATTAGCGGCAGAAATTGCTGAGAGTTGTGAACTGCCTGAAAAAGTTTGCAAACAGGTGTCCTACGCAGGGCTCTTGCATGAACTGGGTAAAATCACATTACCCGATGACATACTGAATCAATGTGAATCCAAGTTGACCGATGAAGAATTTAAGGAATTTAAAAAGTACCCGACTATAGGTTCGTCCATCCTTATGAGCATCAAAGGTCTTGATGATTGCGCCCGTTTTATTAATGAACATATGGAAAACCTGGATGGCACCGGATACCCCAACAGATTAGGAAGAGACGAAATCAGTTATGGTGCCAAAATTCTGAGAATTGCCAAAGACTTTGTAGGCATGCAGCTGACCTTAATTCATGAAACACCCCGGGATGCTGACGGGGCCTTTGCATATATCAAGAGTCGGGCCGGAAAGATTTATGAACTGAAATTAGTAAACAAGCTGCAAAAGCTGGTAAAAAAATACGATTTATGCAGCCTGGCACCCAATGAATCCTCACTGGATATTCTTGCACTGCATCCCGGCATGGTAACCGCCAGAGATATCGTGAATAACTACGGTATTCTGTTAATCTCCAAAGGCCGGGTAATCACAGAGAAAAATATCGAGCAACTCGCAACCATTGAATCCGTAGAAGAATGTAAGCTGCGCATCCTGATAGAAAATAGTAGTATTAGTCAAAAATAACGACGTACTGCAGCTTTTCAATGTATGACTTAATCGATCTTGTAATCATTTTTTGCCTGCTTTTGGGTATGATGCTCTGGTGGCAATCCAGAGGCGCAAAAGAAATCGCCTACCAAGCAGTCAGACGATATTGCCATAAAATGGATGTTGAGCTGCTGGACCAAGCCGTATATCTAAGGCGTTTCTGGTTCAAACGAGATGAAACCGGTTCGCTTAAACCCTGGCGTAGCTATTACTTCGAGTTTTCAACCGATGGACACGATCGTTACTATGGCCGTGCCGTCATGCTGGGCTCGTTGATTCAAAAAATTGAATTAGAGCCCCATCGAATCCAATAGCTAAGTTGGTATCCCGCAAAGCCTGGAACCTCTTACATGGTCTCCGAATAAATCCGTCAATCCCAGCCAGATAAGCCAATGATTCAGAAAGAACACCTTGTAAAGATTGCCAACCAAACCATGCCTTTCGGAAAATACCAAGGCCGAGCCATTATTGACCTGCCAGAACCCTATCTTTTGTGGTTTGCCAAAAAGGGATTTCCTGAAAATGAGTTGGGGCTTTTACTGAGCCTAACCCTTGAGATTAAAATAAATGGACAGGAATCATTGATTCGCCCACTAAAGACAAAAAACATTAATTAATAATCGTAACTTATTGAATAAATGAGAACTTTCGAATCCAACGAGATCGCCATCAAGTTTTCCAAAAGGAAAAGCATTGGCGTCTATGTCTCTCCAAAAGGCGTCGAAGTCCGCGCACCTATTGGCACCTCTAACCGATACATCAATGACTTCATCGCAAGCAAACGCCCCTGGATTCAAAAACAACTGGATGCCGTTATTCGACGCACACAAGAAACCTATCAGCTAACAGACGGAACCCGACTCCCTATTTTGGGTCAGGAGAAAGTGCTCCGTATCCTCGCCAACGGGAAAAACCAAGTAATAGAAACAGAAACCGACTTGTTTGTTCATGTTTCCCGTTTCGACCAATCCCGTATTGATAAAGTGTTCAGCCAATATTTGATTTCAAAAGCAAGGCAAATCATTCCGCCCATTGCCAACGAAATAGCAAAAGAATTGTCACTGGATCACAAGCTTAAAGACATTGCCTTTCGCCGAACAAAAACCAAATGGGGACATTGCACCCACGATGGGCGGCTTCAATTCAACTGGCTGATAATGATGGCCCCCATGAAAGTGATTCGCTCTTTAGTTGCCCATGAAGTCTGCCATCTGGAGCATCTAAATCACTCCCCTGAGTTTTGGGCTCTGGTGCAGTCTGTTGATCCGGATTATCTGATTTCCAAACATTGGCTAAATACCTATGGACATCGCCTGTCTTTGTTTGAACGCTAAAGAAAGCCGCCCATCCACTGGCTACTATTCAATCAACACCTGTCTTTATGACCACCCTTTGTAACCTCTTGATTTAAATTGATATATATTTCAACCCAACAGCCATTCACCAAATAAATACCAAGCATAGATATCATTAATTTCAATTATGAATTGAATGTTACTACTATACGCACCGTACAAAGATTTGAAGTAATGATTACTTATACCTTTCAGGTCAGGTCTGTCGTTACTTTTATTTATGTAATCCAAAAATGTAAGGATATTTACATGTCAGGTTATCAAGCTGAAGTTCAAGCAGCAGAAGTTGCTAACTCTTTCCCTGGTATCAGCGCTGAGTCAGCTGCTCGTATGCGCCTACAAAACAAATTCAAAACTGGTCTAGACGTAGCTAAGTACACTGCTGCTATCATGCGTCGTGACATGGCTGAGTTTGACAAAGACAAAACCAAGTACACTCAGTCTCTAGGCTGCTGGCACGGTTTCGTTGGTCAGCAAAAGCTGATCTCTATCAAGAAGCACTTCGGTACTACTGAACGTCGTTACCTATACCTTTCTGGTTGGATGGTTGCTGCACTACGTTCTGACTTCGGTCCTCTACCTGACCAATCAATGCACGAGAAAACTGCTGTAGCTTCTCTTGTTGAAGAGCTATACACCTTCCTTCGTCAAGCTGACGCTCGTGAGCTTGGTGGTCTTTTCCGTGAGCTAGACAAAGCACGTGAAGCTGGCGACGCAGCTAAAGAAGCTGAAATCATCGCAGCTATCGACAACCACGAAACTCACGTTGTACCTATCATTGCTGACATCGATGCTGGTTTCGGTAACGCTGAAGCAACTTACTTGCTAGCTAAGAAAATGATCGAAGCAGGTGCTTGTGCACTTCAGATCGAAAACCAAGTAGCTGACGAGAAGCAATGTGGTCACCAGGACGGTAAAGTAACTGTTCCTCACAACGACTTCCACGCGAAAATCCGTGCACTTCGTTATGCATTCCTTGAGCTAGGCGTAGACGACGGTATCATCGTTGCACGTACTGACTCTGAAGGTGCTGGCCTAACTAAAGAAATCGCTGTTGTTAAAGAGCCAGGCGACCAAGGTGACGTTTACAACTCTTACCTTGATTGTGAAGAAGTTGCTCCAGAAGACACTGCTGAAGGCGATGTTCTTATCAGCCGTAATGGCAAGCTTGTACGTCCTAAGCGTCTTCCTTCTGGTCTTTATCAGTTCCGTCAAGGTACTGGTCATGAGCGTTGTGTATTCGACTGTATCGAAGCTATCAATGCTGGTGCTGACTTGTTGTGGATCGAAACTGCGGTTCCAACAGTGCACGAAATTAAAGCAATGATGGACGACGTTCGTAAAGTTCACCCAGATGCGAAACTTGTTTACAACAACTCTCCATCTTTCAACTGGACTCTAAGCTTCCGTCAGCAAACTTACGATGCATGGGCAGCAGAAGGTAAAGACGTTTCTGCATACGACCGTGACCGTCTAATGAGTGCTGAGTACGACCAATCTGAACTAGCTGCAGCTGCTGATGAGCGTGTTAAGACGTTCCAGGCTGACTGTTCACGTGAAGCGAACGTATTCCACCACTTGATCACTCTACCGACTTACCACACTACTGCATTGTCTGTTGACAACTTGGCTAAAGAGTACTTCGGTGAAGCTGGTATGCTTGGTTATGTTGCTGGCGTTCAGCGTAAAGAGATCCGTCAAGGTATCGCTTGCGTTAAGCACCAAAACATGGCTGGTTCTGACCTTGGTGATGACCACAAAGAGTACTACGCTGGTGAGAACGCTCTTAAAGCTGGCGGTGCTAAGAACACTTCTAACCAGTTCAACGACATCTAAGTTGAATTTGGCTGGATACCTGAAGAGAGAAGTCCACGACTTCCCTCTTCATGTTCTAAAAGAGGCGACTTTCGGGTCGCCTTTTTTATTTACGCTAACCTTAAATAAGTATTAGTTATCCGTAAAATGTAAGACGAGAGACGCTTATTCCTATTCAGCTTTTTTAGGCGTCTGCCCTTTTCCATTGTGCGCTTTTGAAACAGAGAGATTTATTGATGTCTACTACCCCTGCTTTTCTTCAAGATGCTAAAGAATTATTAACCAATGACGGTTTTGCCACAGGTGACGTTTGGTACCACGGCACATCTTCTGCACTGCTTGAGTCCATTCAGAAGCAAGGCCTGAGTCGTGCTGGCGATAAAGCTATGAAACACGTTCAGAAAAGCACCATGGCAACCATTGGTGACTCCATGACGGAATCCCATGACCCAATCTGCCTTACACAAAGCAAAGAATTGGCCTATTTCTGGGCATCTCAAACAGTTCGCGACCGCAGTGTTCGGTTTGAAGGTGAAGAGACGCCGGTTGTACTTGCAGTGAAACTGCCAAAAGAGTTTGAAGAGCAAGTTCGACCTGACACAGGAGCAGCAGGAATGCTAATGGTTGACGGGGGAGGAAAATTTATGGACTTCCTTAAAGAACTTTACAAGAAAAATGAAATAACCCTTCCGGAAATCGACCCAATTCGTTCCGACCGAAGTGTTTATTTGAATTTCCTTGGCATGGCCTACATCGACAAGAACATTCCACCAGAATACATTGAGCTTGTAGCCGAATAAGGCTGCCTCATCCACTTGGATTCACAAGCCCGTATTCAATGCAGTGTACGGGCTTTTTTATTTGATCATATCCGACAGATCATCGTAGTCCAGCTCACTCAAACCCAACAGATCCAGAGCCGGCACCTTAATCAATTCCCACTCCGTCTGATCTGATTTATGAGTGAGATAATGACACTCATCGATTATGCTTTCTGCCATCTTCAGCAACGCCAATAAGGTTTTTGTATCCGCGTCCATTATGGATTCTGCAGAAAAAAACTGATCCGCCATGTGATGATAACGAATCACATCACACACGCTGTTATTCAAGTGCAATCCTTTCGCAACATAAAAGCCAATGGTAGCGTGATCACATTTGAACAACTCATTCTCAACCAGAATTAGGTTACGGTCATTATGTTGCTGGATAAGCTCAAAATAATCGGGATGTTTTTGCCACAGAAATGGCATCCCGATATTGTGCAGCACCCCTACACACTGGGCTTCTTCAACTAAGGGAATGTTTAATTGGCGGGTCAGCTGGGTAATAAAGTCGGTGACCTTTTTGCTGGTTTCCCAATAGTCTTCAAATGAAGCCGTATGAAATTCATTGCGACGAGCCATTATCAATAACACCGCATTGACCATTGCAGTTATTCGATCTACACCTAACTCGTCAATCACCTCTCGGATGGATGACCGATTATGCAGATTCTCCTCTGCAACACTGGAAAGTCTTAACACACTCAAACATAAGGCAGGATCTTCCAACAGTACATCGGCCATCATTTCAGTGTCCGGGAATGCCTGCCGAAGATCCTCGAGTAACTCGGGCTGAACAGGCATAACAAACCCTTTTAAATGACTGACGGCCTCTTTTAAGGAATCTGAAGCTGACGACATCCCAAAACTCTTAAATGGTTGTTTACTCATTCACTATAGACAGATTTCAAAAATCCTCTTGTTCTGAACCAATAACCAACATAAAAATTATCAGGAATTCTTGATGAGCGGTTTGGTAAGCCAGGCGATGCGTTTGAAAACACACAAGCTAATAGCGACGACTTAGGTAGATACGATAACTCAAAGACAATAGGCAACAGATACCCGCCGGCAGCAAGAGAGCCAACACATACAAAAACTTAAAGAATATAGCTCCCAATACGCCGCCAGCTATAAACCCCAACAATATCAAGCTAAATAACAGGGCTTTTCTTCGATCTAATGTCTTACCTTTAAGTACTGCCCCAAGCATGATTCCCAGATCAGTTACTATTCCCGTCATATGAGTGGTTCGAATGATAGCGCCACTGTACTTGGTCGCCAGTGCATTCTGCAAACCACATGCGGCTGACGCAAAGTAATGGCCCACTAAAGACTGCCTTTCCAAGAAGAAAATCGCAGTCACCAACAGACAGGCTTCGATAAATAACAAGGTATCGTAATGACGCCCCAATTTTAGTGAGGAACTTGGGAGCATTGCTCCAGAGACAGCAGCGCCTATGAGGAACGCAACAACAATACAAGACAGATGAAAAACACTGGTCGGAGAACTGATTAACTGGGTACCAATCAAACTGGCAGTGCCTGACACATGAGAAACTGCTTGATGTTCAAAATCCAACAGCCCAACTGCATTAATGAAGCCTGCATTCAACGCGAGTATAAAAGCACCATACTCTACCCATTTCGGCAACTTAGCGACCAAAACATCTCCCTTATCTATTCAGAAATGGAATAAACTTCAACCCAAAGATTTACTGCATCAAAGAGAGCCATACACCTTTAGGCAGTTTAAACCAGTTATAAACCACGCCCTCAAGTTCTGCTGTATGTTGATAGGTTGCACCAAATTTCTTAGTTGCCGTTTGTGAACGAATATTCGCTGGGTCAATATGAAACCACACTGTATCCACACATTGAAATGCATTCTCCAACATTAGCTGTTTCACATAGCGATTATAGGCACCACCCCAATGTGATCGGGCAATAAAAGTATATCCAATAGCAACCTCTGAGAATTCAGGGCGGTAATAATAGAAACGCGTGGAGCCAATCACCCTATTTTGCTTCTTATCCAGAATCACCAGAGCCGTCTCTGATTTAAGGGCATCCTCAAACCAGGATTCAAACACCTCTCTCTGATAACGATCTTTACTAGGGTGCCCCGCCCATAATAAGGGATCATTCGCTGCCTCGTAGAGAGCATCAAAATCCTCTGGTGCCAATGGTCTTAAAAGAACATCATCATTTTCAAGCGTTGGTTTAAGATTAAAATCTGCATCCGATGCCACAATCTAACACTCCGTTGAATAGCATTTATATAAATCAGCAGTATCTCCGCACCACAGAAAAATCACAAGCTATTGTTATTCCAATAAAAACAGAAAAGGCCCCTTCCGGAGCCTTTAAAGACAATCTTAATTAACATGCTTAAAGTCGATTGCCGTATTTATGTCGATCATCACCAGGACTTTTGGTATATGCTCCAAGATCATGAATCAGCCGCTTACTTCCATTCATTAATGCAGTGACCCGGCTATCACTTGTACTCGCGCTCAAGCCCTGATCGGACGAGCTCTTGATCCCAGGCACAGAGAAATCGAAAGACCATAAATAATGCCACACCGCAGCTCCATGCTTTTCAGCCTGCTGCCAGGACGAGAAATACCAAGGTTTTAACTCCAAAAACGCAGTTTTATTGAGCAAGCCTTTGTTTTCATCACCCACCAGAAAAGTGTTACTCACAGAGCTGGAACGATACGCTTCAAAGATCACACCCCAGTTTTTTAACTGATCCACGTAGTTACGCGCTTCTTCACCTGTCCATTTACCGCTCAAATAACTTTTGCTGCCGTTTGAATAAAACGGGTCCAGCAAGGCTACTCGTTTAGGCTTCAGTTTGCTGTTGGTATTACCTGCTGAGATTCCATCTTTCAGTTTCTTGGCCACCACAATTGCCATTTGGTTGCCCAGGCTGTGACCAGCCAAAATAAGACGGTTTCCGGAGTAGTCTGACATGTTGTCTCGCAAACTTTCGAACATTAATTGGCCGGCTGATTTACCTGGGCCACTGCGATAAACACCATTATGATCACGCCAGCGCATTTGACGAGGCCCATTTGCACTCCAGACTTTCGCTTCGGCATCTTTCACCTCACCCTCGTCGGCAAACTGGTTCCAATATAAGATCCCTACATTGTAACCCGCCTGACGCCAAGCATACGCCAGATCAACATTAGGCCCACCACTGTCGCTGCGGTTAAAGGTTTCCCTGTTTTGATTCACGCTTGAACCGTTTTGCCAGCCATGAATGTAGACAATGGTCGGTTTGTTTGCGCTGTAATACGCATTTGAATGCCCCGGTATGGCTTTCTGATAGTTATCATCATTTCCGAACCAATAGAGCCCATAATCCAAATTTTGAAACACGGACTGTGGAAACACGCCCGGGTAAGCATGCCCGAGGGATGCCACAAAAAAGGCACACACCACTATTAGAAGTCGCCAAAAGCGATTCACATTATTCAACATATCCAGACCTCTTTTTTTGTTGTTATCAGGAGATTGTTGCTGTTTTTTGAGACCAGGCCTTCTCAGCCTTGCAGTCTCAGATAAACATTAGAAGTCATCAGCAGGATCGCCATGATAAAAGAGGTCAAAATAGGTCAAAATAAACAAAAGATGGCGTGTATAAACACCAAATTAGAGGTAGGTAGAGAATAGTGAAACTTAAGGAACCTCTGAATAAATCCGCTCTAGCTCAGCGGGTGCTAGAAGCCTTGTCAACCCGAAAACGTTAGAACAAGGCGAGCTTCGTAGAGAATGTCTAGACCTTTTCAAGAAGTTCAACACATAACGTGGTTACCAGTTCTAACGTT
>JBFHTA010000034.1:0-21170 GCA_041590855.1 Pseudomonadales bacterium | reverse complement strand
TCCACAAATGTGTGCAATCCCATTCTTTTAGTTGGTATTCGTTGATATAGTCATACTTAAAATAACAATAAAAGCCATAACTAGGATTGTGTTATGCCTACCAAGCTAGCTAAAACTCTTGTCATTTCAATGGTCGCCTTGCTGATGTTAAACCTGCAAGGGTGTCGTATCTATCAATCATTAGGTAAAAGTATTCCGGGTTCCTGGTTGCATCCAGTGAATGGCCCTGAGTATTCGCTACCTGATGACGTCGATATGACTAATAACGCACTACTGGTTATCTATCGCCCGCATTCTCAGTGGGCGTCTGAAGAGATTGAATCACCTAGTGTATATATTGATGATTCCCGTGAGTTCGGGATCAAAAATAATGCTCATTACTGGTTTGAAGTGGAGCCGGGTAAGCGTCATATTGTGATTCGTCGTCCATTGCTGGGTCTGGAAGGTACTAGTCATTTTAGTTTGCGTATCATTTCTGACTTTACAGTAAATCTGAAGGCAGGAAATACCTATTTCCTTCGTTATTCTGAATTAACGCCGCCACCAATGGATAAAGCCGTAACGGAAGAAGAGCCGGTGGGTGATGGTGCTTTGTTCTTGATTCCTGAAGAGTTAGCCTACAGAGACTTATTAACTACAAAATTTGATGATCAAAGCGGTCGCTTCTTGACCTATAAAATGGAATATCATGAGCCGGAGCGTTATGAAGAACTTCAAGCGCAGAAGGATGGCGGTTCTAAATGGTATTGGCCATTTTAATAATGAATCGACGAATAATAAAAAAGCCCCTGATTGGGGCTTTTTTATTTATAAAATTAAATCTCAAGGCTTTCTAGTGTTTTCCCTTCTGAAAGCGCTTGCTCTACCCATTTAGGCTTTCTGCCGCGACCTGTCCAGGTTTCGCTGCTGTTATTTGGGTTGCGGTATTTAGGTGGTACTTTACCTTTTTTCTTGGATGGGTTCTTTAATCCATCTAGGACTTCATCAATATCTAATCCATGTTCATTAGCAATGTTGTGGATTTTTTGAAGCGCTGTTTTCTTAGCTTCTTCTGCTTTGCTAACGATTGCTTTCTCAATATCTTTTTGTAGCTTCTTTAAATCTTCAATGCTGTATTCGCTGAAATTGATAGACATCTATTGGTATTCCTATTTGGTTGGGAATGAATAGCAGTATTATAGATGATATATTTGTGTTTTGAATATTTATACGGAAATTGAATCCTTAAATTTATTTAATCTAGTGAGATTCAAAGATTCTTGCTATGTAATAAGGCATAAAAAAGCGGGCTGATGAGCCCGCTTAATGATGGATGCAGTTGTAGGAATTAAAGTGATGCAAGCGCAGACTTAATTCTTGAAATCGCATCTTCCAAAGTTTGCATACTGGTTGCAAAAGATAAGCGCATATTACCAGGGCTGCCAAATGCTGAACCTGGTACAACGGCAACGCCTGCTTCATTAAGCAAGAATTCTGCAAATTCTACATCGTTTTCAAACTTGTCTGACTTTTCGATGATCTCTTGTGCGCTTGGGAAGGCGTAGAAAGTACCGTCTCCTTCAATGCATTGGATGCCAGGGATGTCGTTTAATGCCGAAACAACAAAGTCATGGCGCTTTTTAAACTCTGTAACCATCTTGGCAACGCACTCCTGATCGCCATTCAGGGCTGCTTCTGCTGCGTATTGAGCAATAGATGTCGGGTTTGACGTGCTTTGTGATTGGATTTTCTTCATTGCACCAATCAGTTTTGCCGGGCCACCTGCGTAGCCAATACGCCAGCCAGTCATTGAATAGGCTTTTGATACGCCATTTAACACAATGGTACGGTCATATAATTCCGGGCAGACATTTAAAATGTTATTAAAGCCTTCTTCATTCCATGTAATGTGCTCATACATGTCATCGGTTGCAACCAGAATCTGAGGATGCTTCAAAAGAACATCTGCAATGGCTTTTAACTCTGCTTTTGTATACGCAACACCCGTCGGGTTTGATGGGCTGTTAATAACAAAAAGACGGGTTTTATCTGTGATGGCTGTTTCCAGTTGCTCAGCAGTAATTTTGAAGCGAGATTCAATAGTGGTTTCGACGACTACTGGTTCGCCTTCAGCCATGCGCACCATATCAGGGTAAGAAACCCAGTAAGGGGCTGGAATGATTACTTCGTCGCCTTTATTCAGTAGAGCTAATGCAAGGTTGAAGAAACTTTGCTTGCCGCCGCATGAAACAAGGATCTGGTTTGCTTCATAGTCCAGACCGTTATCTTGCTTGAACTTGTTAATAATGGCCTTTTTAAGAGAAGGGGTGCCGTCTACCGCAGTGTATTTTGTGTAGCCGTTGTTCAGTGCAGTGATGGCTGCCTGTTTAATATGGTCCGGTGTATCAAAATCAGGTTCACCTGCGCCTAATCCGATAATGTCTTTACCGGCAGCTCGCAATTCGGCAGCACGATTCGTTACTGCCAGGGTTGGAGAAGGTTTGATTTGTTGTACGCGGTCAGACAGTTGTAAGTCCAAACTTCAATCCTCTTACAAAAAAGGCCGTAAAAAAGAGTCTGTAGGAACTAATTTTCCACATCTGATTCAATACATAGAGCGTGTATTGGTTTATGATGGATTAGCTACAGATAAACGGCCCGAATCATACCGTAAAATGAAGGTATCGTGAATACTTACTGTGCTTGAAACCTGTGAAAAATTGCGTATTTCAACCATCCTGTTGTTCTAGAGTTTCTGAATCTTTATGTCAAATGTTGTTGATCTTTCAAATAAGCGAAAAGCCATAGAGGTTGTTTCAAAATATAAACCCGCTGGTGATCAGCCTGAAGCCATTAAAAAATTAGTGGACGGGATAAATGCCGGGTTGGTACATCAGACTTTGTTGGGGGTAACCGGCTCAGGAAAAACCTTCACGATGGCTAATGTGATTGGCCAGTTGCAGCGGCCAGCCATTGTGCTTGCGCATAATAAAACTCTGGCTGCTCAGCTTTATGGTGAGTTCAAGGAATTCTTTCCTAATAACTCGGTTGAGTATTTTGTTTCTTATTATGACTATTACCAGCCTGAGGCGTATGTTCCCAGTTCAGATACATTTATTGATAAAGATGCATCTGTTAATGAGCATATTGAGCAAATGCGTTTGTCGGCAACCAAGGCTCTGTTGGAACGTAAAGATTGTATTATTGTAGCAACGGTTTCTTCTATTTATGGATTGGGCGATCCGCAGTCGTATTTGGGAATGATGCTGCATTTGGTGCGCGGGGATCAGATTGATCAGCGTAAAATTCTTCGTCGTTTGGCGGAGCTTCAATATACCCGGAATGATGCTGATTTTAGACGGGCTACCTATCGGGTGCGTGGGGATGTGATCGATGTATTTCCGGCAGAATCTGAAAAAGAAGCGGTTAGAATTGAGTTGTTTGATGATGAGGTGGAGCAACTCAGTTGGTTCGATCCTTTGACCGGGGAAGTGCTTAATAAAGTACCTCGTGTCACTATCTATCCTAAAACGCACTATGTTACGCCGCGAGAAACCATCTTGAAGGCAATCGATGACATAAAGGTGGAGTTGGAAGAGCGTTTAACTTATCTGCGTGAAAATAATAAATTGGTCGAAGCTCAGCGTTTGGAGCAGCGTACCCGGTATGACCTAGAGATGATGCAGGAGCTCGGGTATTGCACAGGAATCGAAAACTATTCGAGATATCTGTCAAAACGAGAGCCTGGACAAGCGCCTCCTACGTTGTTTGATTACGTACCAGCGGATGCTGTTTTATTTATTGATGAGTCTCATGTGACGGTTCCTCAGTTGGGAGCGATGTATAAAGGTGATCGAAGCCGTAAGGAAACTTTGGTGGAGTATGGCTTCCGTTTACCATCTGCGCTGGATAATAGGCCAATGCGATTTGACGAGTGGGAGCGAATTGCGCCGCAGATGATTTTTGTGTCGGCAACTCCTGCTAAGTATGAGGAAGAGCATGCGGCGCAAGTAGTGGAGCAGGTGGTGCGACCCACCGGTTTGCTTGATCCTGAAATAGAAGTGCGACCGGCAAGTTCTCAAGTAGATGATCTTTTATCAGAGATACGGCAGCGTGCGGATCGAGATGAGCGGGTGTTGGCGACCGTATTGACCAAACGAATGGCGGAAGACTTAACGGACTATTTGTTGGATCATGGTGTTCGGGTTAGGTATCTGCATTCAGACATTGATACCGTTGAGCGTGTTGAGATTATTCGTGATTTGCGTTTGGGAGAGTTTGATGTGCTTGTAGGTATTAATCTGCTTCGAGAGGGGTTGGATATGCCTGAGGTTTCTTTGGTAGCTATTCTGGATGCAGATAAAGAAGGGTTCTTGCGTTCGGATCGTTCCTTGATTCAAACCATTGGTCGTGCTGCTCGGAATGTGAATGGTAAGGCAATTTTATATGCTGACCGTGAAACGGGTTCCATGAAGCGGGCAATAGATGAAACCCAGCGTCGTCGTGCCAAACAGCAAGCCTTTAATGAGGAAAATGGCATCGTTCCGCAAAGTCTGAATAAGGGTGTTTCGGATATTATGGAGGGTGCTGTTCCTGGGGCGAGAGGTAGATCCCGGTCTCGTAAGGTTGCGGAACCTGAAGCTTCTTATGTGGTTTCTTCTGAAACTATGTCGCCAGGTGAGATTAAGAAAGAAATTACCCGATTGGAAGATCAGATGTATCAGGCCGCTAAGGATCTTGAGTTTGAAAAAGCAGCGCAAATCAGAGATGAGTTGGTGCGCCTCAAACAGCAGATCTTAATGGATTGATATAGAAGTAAAAATATCGGTTGTTGACGGTTTGTGGGCTTGCATTCCAAAAAGATATAAATATAATGCTCTGCTCATTGGATATCTCCTCGACGTTTTGTCGAATCTTTTGTAGTCCCGTAGCTCAGTTGGTTAGAGCGCTACCTTGACATGGTAGAGGTCACCAGTTCGAATCTGGTCGGGACTACCAATTTCTCCTTACTTTTCTTTATTTTGCTGTTGACACCTCTTTGTCTCACTTTTAGCATGTTTCGCTTTTCAGATTGGATAATGCTCTAAGCCTTTGTTAGGTGTTTAGCGTTTAATTGTTTCATGTGGCCTTTGGTATGGGCCACCACTGATGAGGAATATATAGTGCCTGTTATTACCCTTCCTGACGGAAGTCAGCGTTCGTTCGACCAAGCTGTAACTATCATGCAAGTAGCGGAAGATATTGGTCCTGGTCTGGCTAAAGCTACCATTGCTGGTCGTGTAAATGGTGAGTTGCAAGATGCTTGTGAGCTTATCTCTGAGGATGCTGAGCTTCAGATTATTACGGCAAAGGATCAGGATGGGGTGGAAATCATCCGTCACTCTTGTGCTCACTTGATTGGACATGCGATTAAACAGTTGCGTCCTGATGTCAAAATGGCCATTGGTCCTGTGATTGAAGATGGCTTTTATTACGATGTTGAAACAGATCAGCCTTTTACACCTGAAGATATGGTGGAATTAGAAAAGCGCATGAAGGATCTGATTTCTAAGAGCTACGATGTTGTTAAGAAGTGGACGCCTGTGGCGGATGCGCGAGCATTGTTTGAGTCTCGTGGCGAGTCATACAAGGTTGAGATTATTGATGGTATGGACGACTCGGTAAAAGAGGTAGGTCTTTATCATCATGAAGAGTATGTGGATATGTGTCGTGGCCCGCACGTACCAAATACTCGTTTTTTGAAAGTCTTTAAACTGACTAAATTGGCGGGCGCTTACTGGCGTGGTGACAGTAACAATAAAATGCTAACGCGTATCTATGGTACTGCGTGGGCTGATAAAAAAGAATTGAAAGCTTATATTCAGCGTATTGAAGAAGCTGAAAAGCGTGATCACCGTAAGCTGGCGAAAAAATTGGATCTTTTCCATATGCAGGAAGAGGCGCCAGGAATGGTGTTTTGGCATCCAAAGGGCTGGTCTCTTTATCAGGTGCTTGAGCAGTACATGCGTCAAAAGCAGCGTGAGCGCGGATATCAGGAAGTAAAAACGCCGCAAGTGGTGGATCGTTCTCTTTGGGAGAAATCGGGCCACTGGGACAAATTTAAAGAGGATATGTTTACGACTGGTTCGGAAAATCGTGATTACGCGATTAAGCCAATGAACTGTCCGTGCCATGTTCAGGTGTATAACCAAGGGTTAAAGAGTTACCGTGATCTGCCGTTACGACTTGCGGAGTTTGGTTCGTGTCACCGAAATGAGCCATCAGGTGCGTTGCATGGCATCATGCGTGTTCGTGGATTTGTTCAGGACGATGCGCATATTTTTGTGACGGAAGATGCAATTCAGAATGAAGTGTCTGAATTTATTGATTTCTTGCATGAAGTCTATGATGACTTTGGCTTTGAAGAGTTGATTTACAAGTTATCCACACGTCCAGAGAAGCGTGTAGGCTCTGATGAAATTTGGGATAAGGCCGAAAAGGCCTTGGCTGAAGCGTTGGATGCCAAAGGTTTGCCATGGGAAGAGTTGCCAGGTGAAGGTGCCTTCTATGGGCCGAAGATCGAGTTTTCTCTTAAGGATTGCCTTGGTCGTGTATGGCAGTGTGGCACCGTTCAGGTTGACTTCTCAATGCCAGGTCGCTTGAGTGCGGAATATGTGGATGAAAACGGTGAAAGAAAAGCACCGGTTATGTTACACCGTGCTATTCTTGGTTCGTTCGAACGTTTCATTGGTATCCTGATTGAGCATTACGAGGGTAAATTCCCTGTGTGGTTGGCTCCGGTTCAGGCAGTGCTGATGAATATTACGGATCGTCAGTCGGAATATGTGCAAAATTTAGCGCAAAAATTGACTGAAAAAGGTTTTAGAGTGAATGCGGACTTGAGAAATGAGAAAATCGGCTTTAAAATTCGCGAGCACACTCTACAGAAGGTTCCTTATCAAATTGTTGTAGGTGATAAGGAAATGGAAAACGGAGAGGTGGCGGTTCGTGCTCTCAATGGCGAGGACTTAGGTGTAATGTCCGTAGAGGCCTTTGAAAATCTTCTAAATGAAAAGATTGCAGAGCGTGGACGTAAGCAATAACTGGAGATATGGCAATTAGAAATCCAAGAGCACGTGGCGGTAAAGAACAGCAAGCTCCTATCAATGAAAATATCCGCGCGAAAGAAGTTCGATTAATTGGAGCAGACGGTGAACAGGTTGGTGTGGTCTCAATTGCAGAGGCCTTGAATGCAGCAACTGACGCCGAACTAGATTTGGTACAGATTTCCGATGGTGATCCGATCGTATGTAAGGTCATGGATTACGGTAAGAAGCTGTATGAAGATAAGCAGCGTCAGAAAGCAGCGAAGAAAAAGCAGCAGCAGACGCAGCTTAAGGAAATGAAGTTTCGTCCTGGCACTGAAGAAGGGGATTATCAGGTAAAACTACGCAACCTGGTACGTTTCCTTGAGAAAGGGGATAAAGCCAAGATATCCTTGCGATATCGTGGTCGCGAAATGGCGCATCAGGACATTGGCATGCAGTTGATGTTGAGACTTGAAAAAGATCTTGAAGAATACGGCATTGTCGAGCAGCGCCCTAAGATGGAAGGTCGTCAAATGACGATGGTCTTAGCCCCTAAGAAGAAGAAATAAATAATCTAGTTTACTGAGTCCTTCATTACTTAGTGAATAGAGTTTATTTCATATTTTAAGTAAGCAGCTCTCGAAGCAATAATAAGCTCTGGAGGTCTACTCTAGGGCTTATATTTGTTTATCGTTTTGAGCAGGCTAAATGCGGAGTCATCCAAATGCCTAAAATGAAAACTAAGCGCGGTGCAGCTAAGCGCTTTAAAAAGACTGCAAACGGTTTCAAACACCGTCAATCTCATACCAGTCACATTTTGACTAAGAAGAGCACTAAGCGTAAGCGTCAACTTCGTCCTAAGCATCAGGTTGAGAAGTCTGATTTGAAGTTGGTTCAACGTATGGTTCCTTTCGCGTAATTCTCTTTAGCAGAGTAATTACCTTAATCAATTTTTCTGGTAGAGGGTTAAGTTTATGCCTCGCGTAAAACGTGGTGTTCAGGCGCGTCGTCGCCACAAGAAGATTCTTAAGCAAGCAAAAGGTTACTACGGTGCTCGTAGCCGTGTATTCCGTGTTGCGAAACAAGCAGTAATTAAAGCTGGTCAATATGCTTACCGTGACCGTCGTCAGCGTAAGCGTCAGTTCCGTGCTCTTTGGATTGCTCGTATCAACGCTGGTGCTCGTTTGAATGGTCTTTCTTACAGCCGTTTCATCTCTGGCCTTAAAAAGTCAAACGTTGAAATCGATCGTAAGATCCTTGCTGATTTAGCTGTTAATGACAAAGTGGCTTTCACTGCACTTGTTGAAAAAGCGAAATCTGCGCTAGCGTAAAGCAATCGGCATCCGCCAATTGTTTGCACAAAAAAGGGAGCTTAGGCTCCCTTTTTTATTGTCTGCATAAATGATCTGTCCGTTTATGCTCTAATCCCCCGTTTTTCAGGGCTTTTTACTGATTCCGTGTACCATTTTTGGTCATGCTCAGGTAATATTATTCCTCCAAATTTCTCGACTCATTTTTGTTTCGTTATTCATTAATTTTTCAATACGGGAACCTTTCATGGAGAATTTAAAGCCCCTCGTAGAGCAGGCATTAAATGCAGTAAAAGAGTCTGATAATGCACAGGCTCTTGATCAGATTCGTGTTCAATACTTGGGTAAAAAAGGCGAATTAACTCAACTATTGAAAGGCCTGGGTGCCTTAAGTGCTGAGGAACGTCCTCAAGCAGGTGCCAAAATTAATGAAGCGAAGCAAGAAGTTCAGCAAGCGATCAATGAGCGCAGAGATACATTGGTGGCTGAAGAACTTAACAAAAAGCTGGCAAGCGAGACCATTGATGTGACTTTGCCAGGGCGTGGACAGTCGGTGGGGAGTATCCATCCTGTTACCCGTACTATGGAGCGTATTGAGTCGTTCTTTGCGAAAGTGGGCTTTAATGTCGAACAAGGGCCTGAAATCGAAGACGATTATCATAACTTTGAAGCGTTGAATATTCCTGGGCATCACCCGGCACGAGCGATGCACGATACTTTCTATTTTGATGCTAATACCTTGTTGAGGACTCATACCTCTCCGGTACAGGTACGAACCATGGAAAGTGCTGAACCGCCGATTCGTATTATCTGTCCGGGTCGCGTTTATCGTTGTGATTCTGATATGACGCATACGCCAATGTTCCATCAGGTGGAAGGTTTGTACGTTGATAAACAAGTGAGCTTTGCCGACCTTAAGAGTTTGATTGAAGATTTCCTTAAAGTCTTTTTTGAGCGAGATCTGGCTGTCCGTTTCCGTCCGTCTTATTTCCCGTTTACTGAACCTTCCGCTGAGGTGGACATTGAATGGGGTCGTAACCCGGATGGCAGTATTAAATGGTTAGAAGTGATGGGGTGTGGCATGGTTCACCCTAAAGTGTTTGAAGCTTCGGGCATTAATTCCAAAGAGTACTCAGGGTTTGCATTTGGTTTAGGTGTGGAGCGATTAACAATGCTCCGTTACGGCGTGAATGATTTACGCATGTTCTTTGAAAACGATCTGAAATTCTTAAATCAATTTAAGTAACAGTACCAAAATTGATTAGGCGTTATATCAGTTAGTCGTTATCTCAAAGAGTGGCCCAATACATCGGGCATGAACCAAGTGAAAAAGTAAAAGATTAGGAAGAAACATGAAATTCAGTGAACTTTGGCTAAGAGAGTGGGTTAATCCCTCCATTGATACTGCAGAGTTAATGCATCAGCTTACGATGGCTGGTTTGGAAGTCGATGGCCATGAAGCGGTGGCGGGTGAGTTTTCAGGTGTGGTCGTTGGTCAGATCGTATCGTTTGACCGTCATCCGGATGCCGATAAGCTCAACGTGTGTGTGGTTGATACCGGTGATGATGAACCGCAGCAGATTGTGTGTGGTGCACCTAATGTGAAACAGGGAATGAAGATCCCTGTAGCAAAAGTGGGCGCGGTTCTTCCGGGTAATTTCAAAATCAAGAAAGCCAAGTTGCGTGGCGTTGAATCTTTCGGTATGTGCTGTGCTGAAGAAGAACTGGGATTATCGGACAGTTCTGATGGTTTGATGGAGTTGCGAGCCGATGCGCCTGTTGGTTTGTGTTTTCGTGAGTACCTGAAGCTGGATGACGTCGCTATTGATGTAGATCTTACTCCAAACCGTGGTGACTGTTTGAGTATTGCCGGTTTGGCAAGAGAGGTCGGTACTCTGACTCGTACCGAAGTAACTGCTCCAGAGATTGCAGCCGTCCCAGCTGTCCATCAGGAAACCAAAGGTGTTGTGTTAGAAGCTCCAGCTGCGTGTCCTCGCTACGCAGGCCGTATTGTTAAGAATGTTAATGTAAACGCTGAGACTCCGATTTGGATGCAAGAAAAGTTGCGTCGCAGCGGTATTCGTTCTATTGACCCGGTTGTTGATATTACTAACTATGTGCTGCTTGAATTAGGCCAGCCAATGCATGCGTTTGACCTGAACAAGTTGGATGGCGATATCCGTGTTCGTATGTCGGTTGCTGGTGAAAAATTAGTGTTGTTGGACGGTCAGGAAGTTGAGTTAACCGAAGAAACGTTGGTGATTGCAGATCAGAACTCAGCACTTGCAATGGCTGGTGTGATGGGTGGTGAAGCGTCGTCAGTAACTTCTGACACGCAAGATATTTTGTTTGAGTCGGCGTATTTTGATCAGATTGCGATTGCAGGTAAGGCGCGTTCTTACGGTTTGCATACAGATTCATCTCATCGCTTTGAGCGTGGCGTGGATTTTCAGTTGCAAGAAAAAGCCATCGAGCGCGCAACTCAGTTATTGATTGAAATTGCAGGTGGTGAGCCTGGACCTGTTTTTGTTGAAGAGAGTAAGTCGGACGTACCAGCGGGCAGAACTGTGTCCTTGGCTTCTGAAAAAGTGGCCTCCTTGCTGGGACTGAAAATTTCAAACGACGACATAGAAGAGATCTTGACCCGTTTGGGATTGGTTGTGATGGATCGCAGTGATTCAGGTTGGACGTTTGAGGTGCCAAGTTATCGCTTCGATATTAGCATTGAAGAAGATCTGATTGAGGAAGTTGGTCGTATTTATGGCTATAACAATCTTCCAAGAACACTTCCGGTTGCTGATATGCAGTTGTTAGCTGAGCCGGAGGTTACGTCACCTTTATCCGCTGTACGTGCTCAATTGGTTGCAGCAGGTTATCAGGAAGCGATTACTTACAGTTTCATTGAGCCTAAACTTCAGAAGCTATTCAACCCTTCCGTCCAGCCGAAAGCGCTTGCTAATCCAATTTCTGCTGATATGGCAGTTATGCGCACCAGTTTGTTGCCTGGCTTGGCGAAAGCGCTGCAGTACAATGCGAATCGCCAGCAAAGCCGCATTCGTCTATTTGAGACAGGGCAGGTATTTATCCCGCAGGGTGATGGTCTTCGCCAGGTTGATCATATTGCCGGGGTAGTATTTGGATCTCGCATGCCTGAAGGTTGGAGCTCAACTAAGGAACCGCTCGACTTCTTCGATGTCAAAGGCGATATTGAAGCTGTATTGGGGCTTACTGGGGCTTTGGAGTCTATCGACTTTGAGCCGGCTGCGGATCATGCAGCTTTCCATCCAGGGCAAACCGCTAAGCTCATGAAAGGGGATCAGTTAGTCGGTTATGTAGGAACTATCCACCCTAATGTCGGTAAATTGGCGGAATTACCTGGAACAGTTATTGCCTTTGAATTAGAACTCGGGTTAATTTTGGACGGTAATATCCCTGAATTTAAAGAAGTTTCTAAATTCCCAGAGGTACGCAGAGATTTAGCTATCATAGTTGATGAATCTGTAAATGTGTCTAAGATTAAGAAGTGCATTGAGCAAAATTCAGGCGAATTTATGACTTCATTGTCCATATTCGATGTCTATCAAGGCAAAGGTATTGAGGACGGTCATAAGAGTATTGCTTTGGGCTTGACTTGGCAGCACCCAGAGCGCACGCTAAATGACGAAGAAATAAATCAATGTGTCGATGCCATCATTGACTCATTAGATCAAGAGTATCAAGCCAAGCTAAGGAGTTAGCGCATGAGTGCTCTGACAAAGGCAGATATGGCCGAGCGCCTTTTCGAAGAGCTTGGCCTCAACAAGCGTGAGGCCAAAGAGATTGTAGAGATGTTCTTTGAAGAGGTGCGGGAGTGCCTCTCTGAGAACGAGCAGGTTAAGTTATCTGGTTTTGGTAACTTTGATTTGCGTGATAAAAGTCAACGTCCGGGACGGAACCCTAAGACTGGAGAAGAAATTCCCATTTCTGCTCGTCGTGTAGTGACCTTTAGGCCGGGACAAAAATTAAAAACAAAAGTAGAAGCCTATGCTGGAAGCCAGTCATAATAATGAACTCCCTGTGATTCCAGGGAAGCGCTATTTCACCATCGGTGAAGTGAGTGAGCTTTGTGGTGTGAAGCCGCATGTCCTTCGATACTGGGAGCAAGAGTTCTCAGAGCTGCAGCCCGTTAAACGCAGAAATCGACGTTATTATCAGCGACAGGATGTGTTGATGATTCGTCAGATTCGTAGCTTACTGTATGACCAGGGCTTTACTATTGGTGGTGCCCGGCAGCGATTGGCGGGTGACGATGTCAAAGGTGAAGAAACGAACTTCAAACAATTGATTCGTCAAACCATATCAGAGCTGGAAGAGGTGCTGGAAGTATTGAAGGCTTAGTCTTTTCTTACTGACCGCATCTTAGTTCTTGAAATTTATGATAAAAGTTCTATTATAGGCGTTCGTTCTTACGAGCGTCTTTTCTTTTGCAGGTTTGCAAAACTTTCGGAGTATAGCTCAGCTTGGTAGAGCACCGTCATGGGGTGGCGGGGGTCGCTGGTTCGAATCCAGTTACTCCGACCATTAATTACTTTTTATAGGTAATCAGGTCCAGTCTTTCGATCTCTTCTTTCATACGTTTCCAGCATTCTTCCCTAAGTGTATTCGTGTCATCAAGTGTCAGTCCTTTAGTTGGAATGGCTTGAAGTTGGTTGATGCGCACTTTACCGGAGTTTAGTTGACTCAGATTTAGGTGTTGTTTATAACTGCTAACGCAGATAGGGATAACAGGAACTTGTGCTTCAATTGCCATTCTGAAGGCGCCACTTTTGAAAGGTAGGATGTTTTTCCCTTTGTTACGGGTACCTTCTGCAAAGACCCATATTGAGGTGTTCTCTTGTTGAAGGGCAATGGTTGAGTTGTCGAGTGTTTTTGCTGATTTCGAGCTGTTCTTTCTGTCGATGAAAATATTGCCGGCCAACCAATAGAGTTGTCCGAATAGCGGTAAGTATTTCAGGCTCTTTTTGCCAATGGTCACAGTGCGATAGGGGACGACTGCGCCACAAACGAATAGGTCAAGGTTGTCTTGATGGTTGACAACGTATACTGCTGGCTCTTCATGTTTGAGTGAGAATTCTTCGATAATTGCTTTAATGCCCAGAAGCTTTAATCCATATCTGGAGTAAATGTTGGCAAAAATGCGGGTGTTGTCTGGGTTGAATGGCCTGATTAGGCAAGCGAGCGTTCCTAAGGCGGCGACAAGCAGGAAAAATGTGACTACAGCAGGGATTCTTATTATTAACATGAGTAGGCTCTTTTTTTCGCAGAGCTTACAGATGTAATCCCAGAGTCACAAGTTTTTCGAGTAGATAGAATAAATCAGGATTGGCTGAGGTTAATAAATACCGGGTTTCCACCATGAGTGTGGGAAGCATTCAGCTGTTTTTGAGTGTTAATACTCCAGCGTTTTAGGTCGGTTTGGTTATTTTCTTCCAACGACTCTACTTTCGACATTAAATCCGATTTATTACTGGCAACTGCGATCACGTGATTAGAAAAGCCTCTTTGAGTCAGCACGTAAGCTTTTTTAATTTCTTTTTCCCGAAGCAGTTTTATATAGAAGCCAAGTTGAACCTGGGTTAATAAATCGTGCGCTTCTTCGGTTCCATGAAGGCGTCTAATATACGGGCGAAACTTGAGGTGTCTAAGCATTGCGCTTCCTTTGTACTTTTTCTTGTCAATTATATGAATGATTATTTTTTGGTCTATTCATATTTTGGAAAATGACAAAGTTTTGGCGCCAAGGTGTGAACTAATGCTCAAAAATAACGCGGAATTTCTCTCAGTTCCGGTGTTTGTAAGGAATGGTTGTCATGAAATAACATTGATATCATCAAAAAAGCCAACGGTCGTCGTTGGCTTATTGATGAGAATGCGATTAATTTTCGATCTCATTTAAGAGGTCGTATAAGCAGCGTTGAACTTGATCGCTGGCACTTTCCATCATGCGTGCCTGATTTAGTGCTTCTGCTTCATTGCCTTGATTAAATGCGCTCACTGCCGCCCGACCATACTCATGCATCTGTTTATGAGGTTCTTCCAGGCGCTGGAAAGATCTTAAATGGCTGAATTTCTGGTTGCCAAGCCCGTGGGTATACCAGTCACCCAGTCGACAGTTTCTGTGGTCTTCAAGCTCGTTTTCTGAGATTGAAGATTGCTTGGCTAAATGATCATACACTTTGGACTTCCAGATGATGTGATCCAGGGACGATGTTTGTACGAAAGATTGCTCGCTGCAACCGTCGATAGTTGAAAGCATGGTCTTTGCGATTTCAATGACTTGATTGACGGAGCTAATGATTTGATCGTTATTGATTACCACATCTTCGCATTTTTCTGCCATTTGCTGGCTTCGAGCATCGACATCACGTGTTTGTTTATCGATATTTTCTACCAGATTTGAAATCTCAGAGGCGGCTTCTCCGGCTCTCTGTGCCAGTGCCCGTACTTCGTCTGCCACAACTGCGAACCCGCGCCCTTGCTCACCGGCTCGTGCCGCTTCAATAGCAGCGTTTAATGCAAGTAAGTTGGTCTGCTCTGAAATATTATTGATGGCGCCGACAAAGGTGCTGATTTGTTCAGCAACGGTACGAAGTTGTTGAATGCTGGTAACGCTATCCATGGCGGTATCGCGAATAGATTCAACGGCGTCCTTAGTGCTGGTCAATAGTGTAGAGCTTTCATCGAAAAGCTGTTGCGAGCCATTTAATCGTTCGCGCTCGGAAATCATTTGGTCACTGGTACTGGCGACGGACTGTCTGACTTCGTTTATGGCCTTGGTTGAACTGGATATCAGTTTGACCACATCATTTTCTTTGCCTTTCTTTGAAAGGGTCGCCAGCTCTTGCTTAAGTGATTCGATTTCTTCGTCTTTTTGTTGGCAAGTCGTTGAAAGTTGATTCACTTCTTGCAGCAGCTTTGAATTTTTACTTTTGAGGTTCTCAACTTCTTGTTTATTACCAAACCACATATGTATTTCCTTGCACTTTTTAGGCGAAGCACTGGGGAGCCAGGGCGGACTTATTCAGAGGTTCCCTAGTAACGCGAGTTTAACTGTGAGCCAACTAGAGTTGTTAAATATTAGTCTAATTGTCGGCCTCCGGTGCAGTTTCTTTAAGGATATTTCCAAATATTACTTCTCCTGCTGGCAGGTCACATAAGCAGTGCTTTGAGTTGTGATATGAGTGGGGGTGAGCACACTAACAGCTGTTCGCTATGCAGATCAGGAATTAAGTGCTTTGGCTTGAGCGATGTTCCAAAGTGGCCACAAAATGCTCCCGCTTCTTCAGCGATAAGTCTGCCTGCAGCCATGTCCCAGGGTTGAACTGTTTCGTAATACGCTTGCAACCGGCCACATGCAACCCAGCAGAGATCAATTGCTGCAGAGCCATTCCTTCGAATATCACGGGCATGTGTGATGATGTTATTAAGGTTGGGTAGTAGGTCTGAAATATTGGACTTGTCGTAGGGTAACCCGGTGGCAATCAGTGCATCGCTCAAATTGTCGCACTCGGCAGTATTTATTAATTGCTGGTTCAGATAGGCCCCTTTTTTGAGTGCAGCATGAAAGGTTTCATTTAGAAACGGGCAATGAACTATACCGAACTGGACTTGGCCTTGATTTACGAAAGCGATGGAAACAGCCACTTGGGGGTGACCTAAAGCGAAGTTAACGGTGCCGTCGATGGGGTCTATCACCCAGGTCGGCTTGTTAAAGTCAAAGGTAGACTGCATGTCGGATGTGTAGCTTTCTTCTGTTAAGAACTGATCTTGAGGGAAGTGGCGGTTTAATTTTTGGATCAGAAAGTTATCCACAAGTTGGTCTGTGCTAGTCACCAATTCCTGATGTTGTTTGTATTCCTGTTTAAAGTCGTTTCTCAATCTCGCCTGTTGGATAATTTCTCCGGCTTCGAGGGCTAATTGGTATGCAATTTTGAATCTATCTGGGCTGTTTTTGGGCTGAGTCATCCTGCTTTTCCGATAAGTGGTGGTTAAAAATTAAGCAGTTGGAGTGGCGCCTGCTAATTTTAAGTATGTAGCAAGTAGAAGTTTGGGGGAACTGATATGCCACAAGTGATTAAAAAGCAAGAAGCTGTAAGAGCGGAAACACCCAGCGCGGCGAGACCGTTATCAATGCATGATATTCAGCAAGCCATTCATCATGGATGGATTGATTTTCGTGCTACTAAATGGGTGAGTATGTTTTATGGATTGGTGTTTGTATTGGCGGGATACGCAATGGTTGCTTTGACCTACGTATCTGATCGTCCATACCTATTCTTTGCTCTGTTTATCGGTGCAATGCTGGCCGGACCTCTGTTTGCTGTTGGAATTTATGATCTGAGCCGGCAACTCAATAAAGGCAAACCGCCGACCTTGATGCATTCTTTTCAGGCGATGAAATCCGGGGCGTTCTTTGATGTGGTGGCTTTAGGCTTTGGCTTGATGTTAATTATGATTTTCTGGATGCGAATGGCGAGTGTAGTACATGCGCTGATGCCGGAAACCATGACCGTAATGGAAATGGTGCCCTTCTTTATCGTGGGCTCGGCCGTTGGAGCATTGTTCTGTGCGCTTGTGTTCGGTGTGACTGTATTTGGCTTACCAATGATGGTGCATAAGCCAGTGGATGTTGTCAGTGCCAGTGTGGCGAGTTTAAAGGCTGTGGCTGACAATAAGGGAGTAATGCTGGGATGGGCATTTATAGTAGGGATTTGTACGATAGTTGGGTTTGCCACTGGTTTGGTAGGCTTTATTATTCTGTTCCCCTTCTTGGCTCATGCTACGTGGCATTTATATCAGCGAGCCTTTGTAATTTAGCCAGGTTACCAATCAGTGGTGTCAAAGCGCCGGCCTTAGGGTCGGCGCTTTTTTATTGCTCGTATTCTTCCAGTAACTCAATTAGAGCCTTAGCGGCATTTGTTAACGAGTGATGCTTGTGAATAACGTAGCCAAGCTGGCGGCTGCTCATGTTTGTGTTGAGGTTAAGAATGTGGAGTTCTGAACACAGGGATTCCGGAAGTACACTCCAACCGTAACCAATCGATACCATCATCTTGATGGTGTCCAAATAGTTTGTCGATGTTACGACGTCCAGACTGACGTGTGTGTCTGAGAACAGATTTTCCACCTTCTGACGGGTGAAGGTGTTGGGGCTGGGTAAGATGGCCTTATGATTGGCCAGGTCTTCTAACGCTGGTTTGGGCATACTAGCTAGAGGGTGATCCTGACTGCATACGAAATGCATTTGGTCATGCCAGATGGCTTTACTGATCAGGCTGGGATGAGGTGTGGGAGCAAGCGTGATTAATGCCATTTCCTTATCGCCATGAAGTACTTGATCGTAGCCGCTTTCTGATTCCCAAAACTCTATCTTCAAATCTACGTCCGGATAACGTTGTGAATAGGCTTTCAAAATAGGAGGTAATCGATGTAATCCCACGTGGTGGCTACAGATGATTTCTAATGAGCCACTGACTTGAAGAGAAAGGTTGTGCAGTTCTTGTTCTGTAGATTTGATTAGGTGCAGAATTTGTTTGGCTTTGGGCAAAAGTGCACACCCTGATGGGGTTAGAGATACCTTTCTGCCTACTCGATCAAACAGTTTGGTGCCTAATTGTTCCTCAAGTGTTGAAACCCGTTTACTTACCGCAGGTTGAGTCAGATACAGCTCTTCTGCAGCTTCAGAGAAAGACTTATGTTTGGCGACAGCTAAAAATGCTTTTAAAGATTGTGTATCCATTTTGTTCTCATGAAGGAGACTCGAATAACTTTATTTTATCTCATCTATAAAAAATATGAATTTATTTTATTTTTGTAAGGGCTTAGTATGCACTCCATAAGATCGGAACGCCTCGAAGTAAGGCCCCAAGCATAGAATTAAGCCAGATTATTTAGTGATGAGGAGAATAAAATGGCGGGTAAAACTCTGTATGACAAATTGTGGGAATCCCACGTTGTTAAAGAGCGCGAAGATGGTACTGCGCTAATTTATATCGATCGTCAACTACTGCATGAAGTGACATCTCCGCAAGCGTTTGAAGGCCTGCGTTTGGCTGGGCGTCAGCCTTGGCGTTTGGATGCCAACCTGGCAACGCCGGATCATAATGTTCCAACCACTGCCAATGAGCGTGAAGTAGGTATCGAAGGCATTGTTGATCCTGTTTCTAAAATTCAGGTGAAGACATTGGACGAGAACTGCGATGAGTTCGGTATTGTTGAATTCAAAATGCAGGATATCCGTCAAGGCATCGTTCACGTGGTTGGGCCGGAACAAGGTGCAACGCTTCCGGGGATGACAGTCGTGTGTGGTGATTCACACACTGCAACACACGGTGCGTTTGCGGCGCTAGCTCATGGTATCGGAACCTCCGAAGTTGAACACGTCATGGCTACTCAATGCTTGATTCAGCGTAAGATGAAGAACCTGCTTATTAAGGTCGAAGGTGAATTAGGTAAAGGCATTACTGGTAAAGATGTTGTGTTGCATGTTATCGGTGTAATCGGTACCGCTGGCGGTAACGGTTGTGCGATGGAATTTGGTGGCAGTGCAATTCGTTCCATGAGCATGGAAGGTCGCATGACTATGTGTAACATGGCGATTGAAGCCGGTGCGCGTGTAGGTATGGTTGCGTTCGATGAGATTACTGCTGAATACGTGAAAGGTCGTACTTATGCGCCGAAAGGTGAGCAGTGGGATCAAGCGGTTGAATATTGGAAGACTTTGGTGTCTGACGAGGATGCCGTATTCGATCAGGTTGTTGAGATTAAAGCAGAAGACATTAAGCCGCAAGTTACCTGGGGGACGTCTCCAGAACAAGTTGTGTCTATTGATGATACCGTACCAACGCCGGAATCTGAGTCTGATCCGGTAAAACGCTCAGCTATTGAACGTGCTTTGGTATACATGGGCTTGGAAGCCGGTCAGAAAATTACTGATATTCAGTTGGATCGCGTCTTCATTGGCTCTTGTACGAACTCACGTATCGAAGATCTTCGTGCCGCAGCAGAGGTGGTTAAAGGCAAGAAGGTCGCCTCTACTCTGAAACAGGCGTTGGTTGTTCCTGGTTCTGGCTTGGTTAAACAGCAAGCAGAACAGGAAGGGCTGGACAAGATCTTTATCGACGCGGGCCTTGAATGGCGCGAGCCGGGTTGTTCCATGTGTTTGGCAATGAATGCTGATAAGTTGGGTAATGGTGAGCATTGTGCGTCAACCTCTAACCGTAATTTCGAGGGGCGCCAGGGGTACGGCGGACGTACGCATCTTGTCAGTCCGGCAATGGCTGCGGCTGCGGCGATTGCAGGTCACTTTGTTGATGTTAACGCATTCATGAATGAAAACGCTTAAGGTGCTGAAGGAGAGTTTGCTATGAAAAAATTTACAGTGCATCAAGGCATTGCAGCGCCTATGGATCGTGCCAATGTCGATACGGACATGATTATCCCGAAACAGTTTTTGAAGTCCATCAAGCGAAGTGGCTTTGGGCCAAACCTGTTTGATGAGTTGCGTTATCTGGATGAAGGTAAGCCGGATGCAGATAACAGTGGTCGTCCGTTGAACCCGGATTTCGTATTGAATCAGCCTCGATATCAGGGCGCATCTGTGTTGTTGGCTCGTGAAAACTTTGGTTGTGGATCAAGCCGTGAGCACGCGCCTTGGGCGTTGGAAGACTTCGGATTTAGAGCGATTATTGCGCCAAGCTACGCGGATATTTTCTTTAATAACTGTTTTAAGAATGGTTTGTTACCGATTATTTTGGATGAGGCTATCGTCGATCAGTTGTTTAAAGAGGTGGCAGAGCAGGAAGGCTATCAACTGACGGTTGATTTGGAAAACCAAAAAGTGATTAAGCCTAGCGGTGAAGAGATTGCTTTTGAGGTCGACCCGTTCCGCAAGCATTGTTTAATTAACGGTTTGGATGATATCGGTTTGACGTTACAGGATGCGGATGACATTCGTGCCTACGAAGAAAAGCGTCGTGCGTCCCAGCCATGGTTGTTTGATGTGGTTAAGTAAATGATTGATGTGAGATGAGAGGCGTTATATGTGCTCATCTCCATTGGTTTATTGCGATTAAGTTAAACAGTTAAATTAATGAATTGGCTCTGTGTTGGACGTTGTACAGTTGTACATTTACTGTCGCACGTCTGGCGTCCTTGAGCTGAAAGCGAGAAAGATAATGTCTAAAAATGTATTAATTTTGCCGGGTGACGGTATTGGTCCAGAGATCGTTGCAGAAGCGGTTAAAGTTCTGAACGTAGTTAATGATAAGTTTGATCTTGGTCTGACGTTAGAGGAAGGCCTTGTGGGTGGTTCTGCCTATGATGAGCATGGTACACCACTTCCTGAAGAAACTATGACCAAGGCAAAAGCATCTGATGCGATTCTTCTTGGTGCTGTAGGTGGTCCTAAGTGGGATAATCTGGAAGATCGTGAGCTTCGTCCTGAGAAGGGCTTGTTGGGTCTTCGCTCTGGTTTGGAATTGTTTGGTAACCTGCGTCCTGCGATTCTTTATCCTCAATTGGCAGATGCGTCTTCTCTTAAGCCTGAGATCGTGTCTGGTTTAGATATTCTGATTGTTCGTGAATTGACCGGTGGTATCTACTTTGGTAAGCCTCGCGGCATTCGCACCTTGGAAAACGGCGAGCGTGAAGGTTATAACACCTATGTGTATTCAGAGTCTGAAATCCGTCGTATCGCTAAAGTGGCGTTTGAATCTGCTCAGAAGCGCAACAAGAAGCTGTGTTCAGTAGATAAAGCAAACGTTCTTGAAGTTAC
>JBFHTA010000033.1:0-22205 GCA_041590855.1 Pseudomonadales bacterium | reverse complement strand
TTCAGGATTTCTGCTGCATCGGATTCCCCCAGGGTCATCATCAATACCGCAGCGCGTTCAATTTTTGGCATGCCTGATACATCAGGTAATTGATCATCACTCATCGTCGTTAATCCAGCCTTTCACTGCCTGAGCCACTCGCTGAGGATCTTCAGCAATAAGCGCTTTCAGAGCATTCAATTGTCGTTCAAACCCTTCCGATGGACCTGGCAATATTGAGTCACCACCTGTTAAGGACACCAGATCATCCCCCATCTCATCACTGGATGCTTCCAACGCCGCCAAATCGGCATCCAGTTCATCATCCACAGTAACATCGTCGTCGGTACTGGTAAGGCTCTTCAGTGTTGGTCTGATCACACCAAAGACAATCGCCAGCACAAAGAAGAACAGCAGGATCGGACTAATCACTTTATCCCAGAACCACTCCTGTGCGTAGAATGGCTGCTCCTCCAGCACGGCTTGGTCGTCTGGCAAGAAAGGACTGTTAATGACGGTTACACTGTCCCCTCTGGCGGCCTGATAACCCACAGCGTCTTTAATTAATATAGTCAATCGATCAATTTCTTCTTGCGTCCAGGCGGTACGTTTCAGATCACCGGTATCCGGATCAGGCAATAACAGATCGTTGACAGCCACTGCGACACTCAGACGTCTGACTTTTCCTAATTCATGATTGGTGTAGCTGATTACGCGATCCAACTCATAATTGCGGGTTGCTTGCTTACGGGTATTGGTCGGAACCGGAGGTTGACCGTCTTCCCCCGTACCTGCAATTTCAGGCACACTCACTTCACCTGGCGGTTGATTCGACAGTGCACCCGGAATGCCGCCCTCAATGCCACCTACCTTCTTCTCATCCAGCACTTGCTCGGAACGTAGCGCCGGTAGATCAGGATTGTATTGTTCTTCAGTCTGTTCACGGGTGGTGAAATCTACATCGGCAGACACTTCGGCCTTAAAGTTTTCACCCCCGACAATAGGGTCAAGAATACTGTAAATTCGGCGCGTTAGGGTATCTTCTAGTTTCCGAGTGTAATCAAATTGTTTCGATGCAATCGCCAGGTCAGAATCTTCATCCTGCAAGGACAACAAACGGCCTTTCTGATCAACAACAGTAACATCTTCCGGCTTCATCTCCGGAATACTGGACGCCACCAGATTAACAATGGCGGTGGATTGTTCGGTGCTCAACGCACGACCGGCATATAACTCTAAAAATACCGATGCGGTCGGCTTTCTGGCATCCCTCACAAACACTGAACGCTTTGGAATGGCCAGATGAACACGTGCGCTTTTCACCTGGTTCATGCTGGTGATAGTACGTGCTAACTCGCCTTCCAGGCTACGACGGTATTTTGTCGTTTCCATAAACTGGCTGGTTCCCAGAGCCTGCTCTTTATCGAGTAACTCATACCCCATCGCCTGTGTTTCTGTAATGCCTTGGGCAGCCAGTTTCAGGCGAGCTTGAGCAAACTGCTCGCTCTTGACCATCAACATGCCGGTGTTCGGATCGACATGATATTTAATGGCCGCCTGATCCAGGATCTCCATTACTTCATCGGTGTCATAACGACCAAAGTCATTGATCAACGGTTTGAAAGTTTCTTCCTGTGTCCACCAGAACACAGCAAAAGCAATGGCAATACTGGCAGCCAACCCGATAATCAATCCCGCCTGACGGATCACACCCAAACGTTCAAACCCGGCAACCATGGGATGCATGGGCTTTGCAGGAGGCGCGTCGATAGACTCTAGCTCAGTTAGCCCGGTTCCCAGCGGCCCGGATGTAGTTGGCGCTGTTTGGTGATCCTGGTTTCTTTGAGCGACGTCAGTGGACCTCATTTCTGCTGGAAGACCGCCTGTGCTTGCGTCTGCTGATACCGTTGCCATTCTCTGATACCTTCTCTTTTTAGGATTCTGTTACTGCACTGCTGACGTCAGTAACGACCTCGTTATCCAATGTCTTTGCTAATCTGCAATTGCTTGTGTGTCGATTGAATGTATGTAAAACACCTAGATAGGCATCTTCATAATTTCTTCATACGCACTGATCAGTTTGTTGCGAACTTGCGTCATTGCCTGAAAAGCCACACTGGCTTTTTGAGCTGCAATCATTACATCAGGGATATCAACTGTCGGATCGCCTTTTTCATACGCAGTTGCCAAGCTGGACGCCTGCATTTGCGTTTCATTCACCTGATCAACAGCCATTTTTAATAACTGAGAGAACTCTGGCGCGTCATCTTTTTGAACTTCTTTTGGCGCCTGAATATCGCCTAACTGGCCCAGCTCAGCACTCTGCTTCGACTGCTCCTGAACCTGATTTCTCATCTGACGCATTTGAGAAAGCACTTGAGTAATATCTGATCTGACTTCCATGGGTTACTCCTTTGTCTTCTGGCGGTTTCTTGTCGTCGTCCCCACCAAAACACGTCTTAGACTGAATAACGTCAAAAACCTGTTAAAAACGATTCTATTAACAGGGATTCAGCACAAAGTAGGCCAAGTTTTTTGTAACCAAAGGAAAAAAGGGCTCAAGAAGGGAAATAGCGGGTCGATAGAGCTGAAAGAGGCATACAGATAACACTGGGCAATGCCTTTGAATTCGACATAAAAAAGCCCGACCTGAAGGCCGGGCTTAAACGGAGAATTCGATCCACGCCACATGGATCTATAACGAGGTTTGCCGACCTCGTATTGAGGCTGCTTCCTAACTCAGGAAGCAGCCAACAATTCGTCTACATCCAGACCGCTTTCCCGCATTTTTGCTAACTTGTAGCGAAGCGTTCGTGGACTGATGCCGAGAATCTCGGATGTCTGCTTTCTACTGCCATTGACAGAGCGCAGTGTGTTCAAAATCACCTGAAATTCCCGTTGTTTTAGATCATCCCCCAGCGACGCTTCCGGAGACGAAGACTCAAAACTGTGTACACTCGATGACACTGGCTGCGAATTCGCAGAAGCACCATAATTTACAGGTACGTTATGATTGAGTATACCATGTTTTTCCGGATTGCCTATTTCAGACACCTCCGAAGATAAGCCCTCATTAACCGGCATTACAGGAGCCTGCATCGTTGCAACCGGACTCACAGCTGCCGAAGAAATCGCCGGTGGCGACATATCCAAACGGAAATCTTCACCACTGACCACATTCCCTTGCTGTAAGACCAACGCCCTCTGAACTGCGTTATCCAGCTCCCGAACATTACCCGGCCAATTGTACTGAGTAAGCATATGAACTGCGCTTGAGTCAATTTTAAGGGAGCCTTTACCCATCTTCTTACCGTGCTTTTTCAGTAAGCGCTTAGCCAGAGGTACAATATCTCTTGGTCGCTCACGCAAGGGCTTCCATTGCAACGGAAAGACACTTAATCGATAGTAAAGATCTTCACGGAACTTACCTTCTTGCACGTATTCACGCAAATCGCGGTTAGTGGTTGCAATCACACGAACGTCCAGTTTAATGGTTTTACGACCACCTAAACGCTCGACTTCACGTTCCTGCAATACGCGTAACAACTTGGCTTGAAGACCAATTTCCATTTCAGAAATTTCGTCCAGTAAAATGGTGCCACCATTCGCCTGCTCAAATTTACCAGGGGCACTGTTTACTGCCCCGGTATAGGCGCCCTTCTCGTGCCCAAACAGAATAGCTTCCAACATATTTTCAGGGATAGCCGCACAGTTGATTGCAATAAAGGGCTGATCTGCACGTAAGGAATTGTCGTGAATATAACGCGCCAATACCTCTTTACCTGTTCCACTCTCACCAGAAATCAACACGGTTGAATCGGACTCAGCCACTCGCTTTGCCAAACTCAACAAGTCTTTTGAACTTTGCTCCTCAGCCACCGGCTGATTGGAGCCTGACATTGGCGATTGATTCCCCAAGGTCGATTTCACCAGATCCAGCAAGGTTTCCGACTCAAACGGCTTCACCAGATAATCCGCTGCCCCGTTACGCACAGCACTGATCGCCCGTTCAATGTCGCCATACGCAGTCATCAGCGCCACCGGTAACCCCGGATGATTAGCTTTGATTCGTTTAAGTAACTCATGACCATCAATGCCCGACATATTAACGTCGCTGATCACCATATCGATTGGCGTATCTCTCAAGATGCCCAAGGCAATTTCACCAGAGGAAGCCTCTTCGTAGGGATACCCTGCCACATCTAAGGTCAAGCAAAGCGCTTCTCTTAAATCACGATCATCTTCTACGACCAATACTTTTTGCTTTGCCATTATTCTACTCCTTCAATCTCTGCTGAAGTGACTTGCACCAATGGAATCTTCAACAAGGCTTCTGTGCCGTCTCCCTCCTCGGAAGACAAGGTGAACACCCCGCCATGAGCCGTAACAACCGCTTTAACAACGGCCAGTCCAAGACCAGTCCCCTGAGACTTGGTGGTAAAGAAAGGTTCCATTACCTTTGAAAGTGTTTTCTTGTTCATCCCCGGACCATCGTCTTTCACAGCACACAAAAGGAAGGCTTTGTCCTGAGACTGAGTCAATGAGATCTGTACCGAGATTGTATGTGACGTCGCTTGGGCAGCATTCTCAATGAGGTTTAACACGGCCCCCACCAGGGCCTCCGAGTTGCAATAAAAGGCCTCTTCCGGGCACTGATTACGTAACTCAACATCTACGTTGTCCGGCCAGTCATGAGCAGAAATCGCATCCTGAAGGGACAGACAAAACTCACGAACCTGAATCAGTTCCGCCGTCTTTAAATCACCCTTGGCGAAAATCAGCATGTCCCGCACCTGCTGTTCCAGATGCGTTAACCGCGACATTAACCGGTGTGCGATCGCCACTCGTTTTGAATCATCCAATTCGGGGTTCTTCAAGTGACCACCAAATAACATAGCGGCAGACAATGGCGTTCGAATCTGATGAGCCAGTGATGCGACCATTTTTCCCATCGCACTTAAACGTTCGTTTCTGGAAACTTCTTCTTGCAGGCGTCGGGTTTCTGTCTGATCCGTTAACAACACAATCTGGCCAGGCTGATTCTCAAGCGAACGGGTAGAAATACTCAGACGACTGCCACCAACCGTAGACACTTCATGTCCATCGTCCTGACGAGGCCTGAAGCAACTGCGAATAACATCCACCCAGCGACTTCCAACCAGCTCTCCCGAAAAGGCATCCAATAGCTCTTTAGCCGCCGGATTGCATTGCTCGATCATTCCATCTTCATTGATCACCACAACACCGCCAGGCAAAAGATCCAATAAGCTGGTCAGTCGCTCTGCCAACTGCTCTTTCTCAGCCAGCTCTTTTAACCGCTCTGCCGTTTGCTTTTCCAGTTGCGAAGAAAGGTGTTTAACCCTGTCTTCCAACATTAGGTACGACTGACTTAATTGCTGCGACATCTGACCAAACAGCTCAAACGTCTTATGAAGACCCGCCAGTTCAGCAGGTGCAGATGTGCCAGGCTCCGAGGCCTCTCTCATTCCGTTCGGATTGAGAGCATCCATGAACGCCAGGCTGTCCGCCAGCATTCCGCCTTGCAGGTCTAAGTTCCTTTGTGGATCTATCACTGTCATATGTACTACGTCCAATCTTGTATTGGTCACCAGTTCTCTGGCACTTATTTTGGCTCTACACTAGAAAAGCAATCAGCATGCCAAAATAAAAAATACTTAACATTCAATTAGTTATAGATAAACCAAGACATATTTGGCGATTATTTGACGATATTTCCCATCGGCCAACAGCTATAAACTACTATCAACAGTCAAAAACACATCACACGAATCGAAACTGTACTTACTATTTGAAGCTGTAAGTACTATTTGAAAAACGACACAGCCCCTTTCGGAAGACACCACAAAACAACCCCTTTAATAGGCAAAGCATTTAATCTTCTTAAAACAGGGATTTTCAGGCACAAAAAAACCCGCTGAAATCAGCGGGTTTTTAAGATCAGTCAGAGAAATTAATCATCTGCAATTTGGCGTTGCTGACGCAAACGCTCTTTTGCAATGATTTGATCCGGTCTGATCAGGAATCGTGCTAACGCAGGTAGCAACCACAAGGCGCCAACCATGTTCCACAAGAACATAAAGGTTAGCAAGAAGCCCATGTTGCTTTGGAATTTGATAGAAGACCACACCCAGGTAACAACACCGATTGCCAGGGTTACACCCGTAAACGCAACCGCCTTACCAGTCGTCTTCAATGTTTCCAAATACGCAGCCTGTAGACCTAGCCCATCACGAATGTAGGTTTCAAGACGGGTGTAAATATAAATACCATAGTCCACACCGATCCCTACACCCAAGGCGATTACTGGCAAGGTTTCCACCTTAACACCAATGCCTTTATAAACCATCAGAGCTTCACACAGTACAGAGGTGATGCCCAATGGCGTAATAATACACAATACGGCACGGATGGAACGGAAGGTAATGAAACACAGAATAGATACAACCGCATATACGAACACCAACATGCGATCCTGAGCTTCTTCAATTACCTGGTTAGTTGCAGCATCAATACCTGCAGAGCCTGCGGCTAGCAAGAACTCCAGCTCACCTTCGGTGTTGTACTGTGCTGCGAACTCTTCAGCCGCCTGAGTTACTCGTTCCAGAGTTTCCGCTTTGTGATCTGCAAGGAACAGAATCACCGGTGCCAAACTACAGTCAGCGTTCAACAAACCTGCCGGAGCACGCTGAATCGAAGAGTTAAGAATTTGCTGGTTACGGGACAGAGAACGCCACTTAAGGTTACCCTCGTTCATCCCAGTGGTTACGATTTTCGAAACCGTTACCAGAGACGCCGTTCCCTGAACACCCTCGACGTTTTCCATCTTCCACTGGAATCGATCGATTGCATCCATAGTAGTGTAAGCCGAGCATTGCTCTGTTGGCGTCTTCACCATGATCACCATCACGTCCGCACTGGTCGAATAGTTATCAGTAATAAAGGCATTATCGAGGTTATAACGTGAATCCGGATGAAGCTCTGGCGCCCCCTTATCCAAATCACCAATTTTCAATCCTTGGCCATAGTAGAAACCAAGACCCGCCAACATAATACCGATAAGAATTGAAACCGGCGCTACCGTTGGATGAGCAAAGTACGACATGGCTTTGGCAATTTTAGGCTCGGTATTGGCACTTTTCTGAAGATAGTTCACACCAGTCTTCGAGATGCCAACGTAAGACATCAGAATAGGAAGCAATACCAGGTTGGTGAAAATAATTACCGCCACACCAATACTTGCTGTAATCGCAAGTTCCTGAATCACATCAATCTGAATCAATAACAGTGTCAGGAAGCCGATACCATCACTCATCAAGGCCAACATGCCTGGCACGTAAAGATCGCGGAACGCATGGCGGGCTGCCCCTACCTTGTCTTTACCTTCAGCCGATTCAATGGCAATCGCATTAATGATCTGAACCCCATGCGAGATACCGATGGCAAACACCAGGAACGGAACCAATACAGAATAAGGGTCAAGACCAAAGCCCAGCAGATTAAGAATACCTAATTGCCAGAATACAGCGATGATTGAACAGATAACCGGAATAATCGCGCCTTTAAAGCAACGCGCGTACAAGACCAACAATACAAAAGTAATCGCAATGGCAATTAATGCGAAGAAACCAATGTCTTTAATACCATCCATCAGGTCGCCAATCTTCTTGGCAAAACCGACGATATGAATTTTTACGTTCTGGCCTTCAAACTTTTGACGGATACGTTCTTCAAGTTGATGAGAAAATTCTTGATAGTTCAGCTGTTCACCGGTTTCAGGGTTCTTCTCGAACAGAGGCGCCTGAATAATGGTCGACTCAAAGTTGTTTGCAACCAGGCTACCCACCGTACCAGAACGAAGAATGTTTTGGCGCAGCTGTTCCAGACTTTCCTGAGAGCCGTCGTAAGTTGGTGGAATCACAGGGCCACCCTGGAAGCCTTCTTCGGTTACCTCAACCCAACGAACGTTAGGCGTCCAGATGGATTTCATACCGGAACGATCAACACCAGGAATATAGAAAAGCTCGTCGGTGATTTGACGAAGAGTCTCCATGTACTCCGCTGTGAAAATCGAGCCATTCGGGTTTTCTACTGAAATACGAATGCTGTTACCCAGGTTATCCAGGCTGTCCCGATTTTCCATCATGTTAACAATGTATGGATGCTTCAACGGAATCAGTTTTTCCAGACGTGCATCCGGCTTGATGTTAAGCGCGCTGTACGTCAGGAATACCGTCAAGCCCAAAAAGATAAGCAAGAAAAGCAGACGATTGTTAAAAAACAGCTTTTCTAAAAATGGTTCTGTGTCAGGTGACAGGATATAGTTATCGGAATCGTTACGATGCTTCGTCGACATCTACTTTCAACCCTATTTCTTAGTTATTATTCAGCGTTAGGCAACGCAAGATAAAGGCCGTCTTGGCCTACTAATACAATGCCGCCATCATTCGACTCTGTAATTCCTACCAATGAACTCCTGTCCTCACGAACAGTGGTAGTAAAGTTACGACCAGAATCGTAGCTCTTCAAAACAACGCCATTATTGCCCACCAACATGATGGTGCCATCCTTAAAAGCGCTGCCTGAATTCAATGTTTGCTCGGTGTTTACTTCGATCTCTTCCCAGCTGTCACCCAGATCTGAAGAGCGGAATACATGCCCTCTCAAACCATAAACCAACAAACCATCCAGCTGTCGGGTAGAGACTGCACCGAAGAACGAACCATCATAAGGTGATTCCAGGGTTTCCCAGCTTTCGCCATTGTCGGTTGAGCGCATAATTAATCCCGCCTCACCCACAACCACTAGCGAACCGGGTTGAATTTGTTCAATGGCATTCAAGTGGAAACGATCAGGGTTATCCAGCTTGTCTGCTACGTTATTCCAGCTTTCACCGCCGTCTGTGGTCTTGAACATCTGACCATATGCTCCGACGATGATGCCGTAATTCTCGTCTTTAAACCAAACATCCAGGAAAGGCTTGGTTGAACCATCCTGCACGTCAAACTGAGCATCTTCCAGAGCAAACTGGGCTTCCTCAAGTTTGAACTCCAGATCTTCCGCTTCGTCGCCAGACGCTTCATCCAACTTGGCTTCAAGCTCCTGAACAAAGTTTTCACGCTGAATCAGCGTTTGCTCATTGGCCTTAAAGCCATCAAATTGACGAACCCAGCTTTGACCGCCGTCGGTTGTTTTGAGAACAACACCGTCGTGGCCAACAGCCCAGCCTGTCGTATCACTTACAAAGTGTGCCGCAATGATATTAACGATCACAGGTACATCTGCCTGAACCCAGCTTTTGCCATTATCGTCAGAATACAGAATATGGCCTCGTTCCCCTGCTGCGACCAAACGACCACCGGACAATCTTTCTACGTCCAACAACAAGGATTCTGCTGCTTTGGGAGATTTGACTGCGGGTGTATCCAGTACGTCGGAAAAAGATAAGGCTTGCTGACTAAGGCTTAAACCGGATGCCGCCACTAAAGGCAGGAGCCAGGTTTTCAATGCCCGGGTTTTTACAGTTTTGACCATATATGGACTCATACGACAGTTTTCATAAACTCAATTACAACAAGAGTAGCCTAAGTCGCTACTCTTGCATCTAAATGACTAACAATAGCCAATAATCTCTAGCGGGTACCACGCCTTCTTAATGAAGAAGGTTTAAAGTAACGCTTCTTAGGTATCGGCTGACTGAAGTCAATGGTTGAGGATTCTTCCGAATCCAAATTCTGTACGGCATATCGACGTGCTTGTAAATCATGGAAAACATCAAGTGTTGTCCAGGTAACCGGCAGCTCATAGTAGTTCTTCAGATACGCCATAGACACACGCCATAGTTCACCACGCCCGTCGTACTGATCTGCAGTTGCTACACTCCAGCTGTCTTCGTCAATATAAAGTCTGCGCTTGGTATAAATGTGGCGCTGACCTTTCTTCAACGTACCTTCAATCACATGTACACGATGTTTCTCATATCGAGTGTACTTAGGATTGATATGACCAGCCCACAACAAATCCGAGTATTTTGTGTCTGGGTTACCGATCATGTAGTTGTTGTACGGAATCAATTTTTCTTCCGTGCCTATGTACGTCCAATCAAAACGGTCGGGAGAACCGTTGATCATGTCGGTATCATCTGCAGTTCTCAGACCATCCATTGCTGCAATTGGCGTATCATAAGCCAAGGTAGGCGCACGACGCACACGACGTTGACCGGCATTGTAACCCCAGGCTTTACGAGGTTTTTTCACCTGATCCACGGTTTCATGTACCAATACTGCCCCACCCGCCAAACGCGGTGGTGCTTTTACAAACGACAAATAGTAGAACAAAATATTGTCGAGCTTCTTCTCAGACCCGTCCGGATTGTAATAGTTGAAGTACGCTTCTTGCTGGGACGTTACCAGGTTGTACTCACCATTACGCTGTACCGCAGTTTCTGAAGCACGACGTACAATATAAATACCACGCCATCTCATTACGTGGTTCCAATACATTTCCAAACCGTCTTTCGACGTTTGAGCAGCCATCGGGAACGGAATACCGCCGTAGGCTTTCTTCACACCGTTACCTTTATTCGCCAAGACCGCCGTTTTCGCATTTTTTAGCGTATTGTCATACACCCAGTCCGGAGCGGCATGAGTACGACGTGATTTGTATACAGGTACACGAAATGTTTCCGGATAAGCAGCGAACATTGCCTTCTGACCATCAGTCAAAAGTTCCGAATACTTGTCCATATTTTGGGAAGTAACGGTAAACAACACCTCATCTTCAGGAAACGGGTTCGCATGATGGTTACCCGGCCCTTTATAATCAGGTGGTGGTGTCGTTAGACCACCGGTCCATTCAGGAATACTGCCATCAGCATTGCCTGCTCTTACTGCCCCGAAAGGCGTTAAATCGGTTTTTAATCGTTCAGCTTCTGACGAAGACACCTTGGCATTAGCCATGGGTGCAATCAAAGCCAAGCCTGTTAAGGCTATCAGTGTTTTACGTAGCGTCGACATACAAACTTTACCTGACCATGTTATTAGATTTCTTTTGGCAGAAATTTACCTATCTCAGAGCCCTCCTGGCCTAGATAATCAACAATACAAAAAACTCTCAACAATATCGAGCTCACGACCACGAAAATAAAGGATTGAACAAAACAAGTTAACCCTTTGTTACAAAGGGCAACAAAAATCACCCGAATCAGGCGATTTCCGTAGGTTCTTCCGTTATTTGCTATTCAACGTAACCGAGACTCTTAACTGCATTCATAAAATGGCTGCCTTTTAACCAAGGCTCTTGCTAACCACTTCATACAAGTCTTTCGATAGTTGTAACTTCGACAACTCATCGAGCTGAGCTTTCATTAATTGCCCTCGGGAAGCGTCATAACTCTTCCACTTGGTTAATGGCCCAACCAAACGTGCTGCAATTTGAGGATTCATTTGATCAATTTTGGCCACTTGCTCTGCCAGGAATTGATACCCTAAACCATCCTCAGCGTGAAAGCTCTTAATATTGGTCATGGCAAAGGCACCAATAACGGCTCTCACTTTATTAGGATTCTGATATTCAAATCGAGGATGCGTTAACAACGCCTTCACCCGATCCAGCGTTTTCTCATCGGAACGCCCCACCTGCACACGGAACCACTGTTCCAGTACTTGAGCATCATCGCCCCATTGATTCAAGAAACGCTCAATGACCTGATCAGCTATCGATTCTTCTGCGTATTTCACCAGCATACGAAACGCAGCCAACTGATCCGTCATATTGGTCGCTTGATCGAACTGAGTCAGAGCCTCTGACTGGAAACCAGACAGATCAACCTGCATCAAATACTCAAGCAGTGTGTTCTTGAGTTTTCGGATACCAACCTGTTCTGGTGTAAATTGGTAGTCTTGAGAGGCATTCAATGCCCGGAAGATTGCCTCAATTTCTTGACGCAGCTCTCGACCAATCCATAAGCGTAGGGCTTCACGCGCAGCCTCAACCGACAAAATATTAATGTTCGGCACCAACTGAAGAAATTCGGTTTCAGCTGGCAAGGTCAACAGTTCCGCCTTGACGGAATTTTCCAAAGACGCATCATTCAGCAAATGAATCAGCGAAGTTTTCAGACCGTTTAATAACGCGCTATCGAAACTCCCCGCCACTTTTTGCTGAATTAACTTTTTATAAATCATCTGACACTGTTCCCAACGATTAAAACCGTTTGGATCAGAACCAATCAACAAAATGCGCTCTTCATCGGTTAAATCATCCGTCAATAAAACCGGGGCCGAGAAATCACGCAGTAAAGACACTACCGTGTTCGCTGGCACTTGATTAAGCGTCAATGATTGTTGGCCTTCAGTAACCAACCAAACACCTTGTTCGCTATCAAAACGAGCATCTTCAGACACTATGCTCAAACTACGCCCTTCGGCATCCAACAAGCCCATCGCAACCGGAATCACAAAAGGCTCTTTGGCTGAACCGTCAGCCGACGCCGGTGTTTGCTGGGAAGCATGTAGGGTGAGTGTCTGCGTCTCGGCATTGTATGCACGATTAATAGTTAAACGGGGGGTTCCGGCCTGACTGTACCAACGTTTGAATTGGGTAAGATCTTTACCACTTACCTGCTCCATCGCCCAAACAAAGTCATCAGTCGTAGCCGCTTGTCCGTCAAAGGTGTCGAAATATAAGTCGGACCCCTTTCGGAATAATTCAGCACCTAACAGGGTGTGAAGCATACGAACAACTTCTGATCCCTTTTCGTAAATGGTCACAGTATAGAAATTGGAAATCTCCATATAAGACGCCGGACGAACAGCATGTGCCATAGGGCCTGCATCTTCTGGGAATTGGTGCTGACGAAGAAAACTCACATCTTCCAGGCGTTTTACCGCGCGACTGCCCATATCTGCAGAGAACTCTGCATCACGAAATACCGTAAAACCTTCTTTTAGGCTCAACTGAAACCAATCGCGACAAGTTACTCGATTGCCAGACCAGTTATGGAAATACTCATGGCCGACAATGCCTTCAATGCGAGCAAAAGCCTCATCCGTAGCGGTTTCCGGAGTCGCAAGTACACAAGACGAGTTAAAGATATTTAACCCTTTATTTTCCATGGCCCCCATGTTGAAGTGATCCACCGCAACAATCATGAATAAGTCCAGGTCGTATTCCCGACCATAGACATCTTCATCCCACTTCATGGAACGCTTCAGAGATGCTAATGCATGCTCACACTTGTGCTCATTGCCCTGTTCCACAAAGATCTGTAACAGCACGTCCCGACCGGACTGGGTTGTGAAATGATCTTCCTTGCAGATTAAATCGCCAGCGACCAAAGCAAATAAATAAGATGGCTTAGGAAACGGGTCATGCCACTCGGCCACTACCTTGCCATCTTCGACTGATCGATTTAACAGGTTACCGTTTGATAGTGCGGTTGGGTACTTGTCTGCATCTGCAACAATACGAGTCGTGAATACCGACAAAACATCGGGACGATCCTGGAAGTAGGTAATTCTTCGGAAACCTTCCGCTTCACATTGAGTGCAATACATGCCCCCTGAAATGTACAGACCTTCCAAGGCCGTATTTTTGTCTGGGTAGATACGTGTTGTACATTCGAAGATAAAACTGTCTTTATCAACATCCAACGTCAAAGACGTCTCTGTTAGCTGATAATCATTCTCGGAAAGCAGCTGACCATCCACCTTTACGTCCAGCAGTTCAAGATCATACCCATCCAACACAAACAGGTTTGAGCCCGACGTAGACTTAGGGTTACGAACGACCGTCAAACGGGAACGCACCAGGGTATGCTGCGATAGTAGCTCAAAATCCAGGTAGGTTTCTTTGGTAGTAAAGGCTGGCGGCAAATAATCCGTTAGATATATAGCTTGAGCTGGCGTTTGTGACATTCAGTTTCTCCGAGATGCTTACCCGATCTTCCTGTTAATCGGATAAGTTAAAACGTTTTTTATTGTTCAGGATACTAAAGAACTTCAATGGTTACTTCGTATCCTGTGAAGCGGCGTAGATTGATAACACCAGTATCAAAAATTAAATATTGTCCTTTGATGCCCTTAAGAACACCCGTTACTTCACTTTCTTTATCAAAATTGAAGGAACTGACTTTATCAGGGTATTCCTGCACTGGGTATGCAATTTCTATCATTTCCGAGTGTAGTAAAGGCTGGATGGCGCTCAATCCATATCGGTTAGTGATTTCTTCTAATTCAGAACGACATTCATCTAATAAACGATCACGCTCTGCGACCAAATCCATGGCATCAGGTGCACCTTTCAGCATAGTGCGCCAATTCGTTTTATCCGTCACATGTTGCTTGATGATCACCTCGACCAACCCTGAAAGATGACGATTCATGGTTCTGATAATGGGGATTGCCTGGGATGCGCCCTGATCAATCCAGCGCGTTGGCACTTGGGTTCCACGAGTAATCCCCACCTTAACACCCGATGAGTTGGCTAGATACACATAGTGAGATTGATTACAGAATTGTTCGCCCCATCCGGGCTCACGGCATGTATTTTGTTCAAAGTGACACTTTTCAGGCGACATAATACACGCATCACATGCGGCCTTTGTGGTGAAACACTTATAGCAATACCCCTGACTGAAACTTTTGTTGGTATCCGCGCCACAACCAATACACTTAATGTGTTGCTTGTAAGTCAGCTTTAACGGATGACCGATCAGGCCATTAACAGACACATCACCCAACGAATACTTAACCGGCGCTTCCAGGCGGGCTTTCATCTTTTTCAGGTATCCGGAGAAGACCACCCCTGGTGCCTGCTCCCGAGGTTCAACTTCTGACGAAGAAAGCCCAGATGACGAATCATTTGGGCTATCAAACAAATCACTTTGCATAAAAAACTCCAGGGAAGCACCCTGTATTGTCATAAATTAAAGATTTTGAACGGCAATTTGACGCTTTAATTGCTCTTCTTGTTCGGCTTTTTTACGCTTGTGTTCCGGCATGGACTCGCGACTGATGTATCCCACCCGTTCCGCATCTGGCACATCATTACTGACTTCATAGTGCAAAATGGCTTCAAGACAAAGACTGACTTGTTGCTGTGTGAGTTTCACCCCGTTTGGCCACCGCCCCAACTCAACCGCTGTCTTCAGGTTGTTGTATATTTCAGGGTTTATCGAGCGAATCAAATCTTCAAGCGTCATTAGCCAAACTCCAGCAATGAAAAGAAGCGTTATTGTATTAGTACCTGCGGCAATTTGCACGCCTATGTACTCAAGGAGCTCTCATCTCCTGAATAACAGCTTGGTCAGCAAAGCTATTGCTACTCCCGACAACAAACCAACGGAATGTGCCGCATTGGCGATACTACCTAACCCCAGCCATTCGGTGAACTGGGTAAAGCCAAGCGCCAGCCAAACCAACATAAATACAACGATCCCCGTAGGAAGAAGAAATTTAGGCTTTGCAGACAGCTTGTCAATTACCACCATGTAGCCCAACAGCGCATAAATAACGCCCGACATGCCACCAAACAACGGGGAGCTGAAGAAATACTGAGCCAGATTTGCCGCAATCCCGGCCCCAATCACCAAAATCAACAGCCTCAGCTTGCCATCAATCTGTTCTATCCGCCGCCCAAACTCCCACAACCACAAGGCATTAAAGACCAAATGAAAACCGCCGAAATGAATTAATGCCGGAGAGAACAGCCGCCAGTATTCCCCCTGATCCAACACCCACGCTAACGAGCGAGCGTAAAGCCTATCCCCCTGAATTTCCAAAGGTACAATGGTAAATAACGCCACCAGCTCAATATTGCCACCAGCAGCAGTAAGAATAGAGACAAAAAGACAGACAATGAGAAAAAACCAAGTCACTTTGGCGTATGACAGAGACGCCACTAAGGGGCTGACTCCGGTTGGAGTGGACTTTTTATCAAGCTCTGGAGAATTAAGAATTTCTATCGCAAGTGCGGCATCGCTTTCCCTGACCAACCAGATTTCCGAAAACGAGTCTTGTTCAGCCGCGCGCGTGACGACTTGATGAGGGATATCAGCCTTCCAGAGGCGGGCACTGATCAGTGCCACCGCCTCTGGTGATTTGACCTCACCTAACTTATGCAAGTAAGCCCCCTAGGTCACCTTACTTAAGTCTTCCAGACCAGAGCTTTCCGGTTTAGGAAACTCTTCAGGTGTCACATCAATATAAACAAACTTGTCATTGGACAATACGGCCTCTCCGTCATAGCGATAGGCCACCAACTTTCCGTACTTCACTGCCGAATAGTCCAGACACGCCAAATTTGGCTTAATGCACTCGGGTTTACCCATTCGCCAGTAATGCCCGAAGAACAAAGGCAGACGATCTTCCGGATAACTCAACAACTTAGATCGGTCGCTATCCGTCAGCGACTGCTCTGCAATTTCCGTAGGTAAGGGATCAGGCTGGAAAACAATATCCTGATAGATTTCTGGCTCATCAGACCAAAACTTGGTTCTGAAAAACTGACGAACGTAACCGTCTTTGCCCTCTATGCTCATGCCATTGGGCAATTTGAGATTAGTGCCCCTTAACAGACGATCCATAACATCAAACTCAAAAGAGTTTAAATCCGATGATCGAATTAAGAAATCCAAATCAATCTGATTGGTGTTTCGTCGGGCCTTGAATTCGTCAATCAATTCTTCATCCCAACAGGCATGCACGACACGGAAGCCCGGAAGCTCCAAAAACAAAGGAATCGTCAGGAACCACTCAATCAGATACTGCCACTCGTCCTGATAGTCAGCAAATTGATCCAAGGTTTCTCGCATAATACGGGTATGCCGATGATTGTGTTCGCGCAGAAACTCATGGGCACTGCCTTCTGGCGAAGGCGTCATGTAGGCAATGGCATTATATTCATGATTACCCATGGTAATCAGTGCATTACCTGCCTTCACCATGTCATGCACCAACCAGGCCGCTTCACGAATGTGCGGCCCACGATCGACAATATCCCCCACAAACACAGCGATACGGGTTGGATGAGCATACACCCCATCCACCTTGCTGTAGCCAAGCTTTTCTAACAATCGTTCCAGCGCGACGGAACAGCCATGAATATCACCAATGACATCATAACCTTGCGCGCGGTTTGGGTTAGCCGGGTCGACTGAAGTCATACCTACACGCCTCTTTGATCCTGCCAGCCTAGTTTATCTCGACATGTTTGATAAAAGTTATGATCCAACGGATGAATTAACTTTAACTTATGTGGTTTCTTATGGATGTAAACCACATCCCCGGGTGCCAAAGTAAAGGATTCCTGGCCATCACAACTGATGTGGGGATAGGTTTTATTGTTCTCAGAAACAATCAATTTAATTTCAGAATTACCATCCACTACGATAGGACGACTGCTCAGCGTATGTGGAAACATTGGCACCAATACCACAGCATCCAGCTTCGGATGCATGATAGGCCCGCCACCGGACAGAGAATACGCCGTCGAACCAGTCGGCGTTGATACAATCAAACCATCCGACTTTTGGCAGTAAACAAACTGACCTTCAATATAAAGATCAAACTCAATCATGGTGGTTGCCTTACCCGGGTGCAGTACTACATCGTTCAAACTGGACAATGACGCCACCGGTTGCCCGCCACGCCTTACTTGAGCATCCAACAGGAAGCGGGTTTCGGTAATGAATCGACCGTCCAATACCTCTTGTACTTTTTCTTCCAAACCGTCGTCTGGCGAAATATCTGTTAAGAAGCCAAGCTTACCCCGGTTAATACCCAGCACAGGTACGCCGTACTTAGCCAGTTTACGGGCCGCGCCCAGCAAGCTGCCGTCACCGCCTACCACAATCACAAGATCACACATTTCGCCCAACAATTGTGACCGCCCCACTTGGCGATTATGACCGGGAATGACTTCTGCAATGCGATCCTCAAGGATCACATTCATGCCATTCTCATCAAGAAACTTCATCAAACGACGAATAGTTTCCACAACCTTCGCGCTACCAATTCGGCCAATAATGCCAATATTTCTAAATTGATCCATGATTGTTAAGCTAACTTCTTCAAATTGAACGGTAATTTTCTGTATCCAGGCATGCTACTCTTTTCAGCCTGTGACAACAACCGAAATAGTAACCCGTCACAGGTGATAACCTGATGACAACAACCGACAAACGCCATGCATACATCCCTAGCATCGATCAAATTTTCCCACCAATACGTCGCGGACCTTGCCTGGGTTATCAGCGCCTTACCACTGCTTGGCGAAATCCAATTACGTTCGGATTTACTTGCACCAGAATTTATTCCCAAATCGGAAACTCCAGAGATAAACCCACTTTGGCTGGAACACTTGATCACTTTAAACCATAGCCCTGCTCCGTTGATTCGTCATATTGAACAACGACATTCCTCGCGGGTCGGTTTTTACTATGAAGCCTTAATCAGCTATCTGCTCACGGCCTTTCCCGGTGTAGAACTGATACAGGAACACTTGCAACTTCAGCAACAAGGCAAGACGTTGGGAGAAATCGATTTTCTCTATCGAGACTTGGAATCAAATACCGTCATCCATCTGGAAACAGCGGTAAAATTCTATTTAGGCGTGGCGTCATGGCAAGACCAGGAAACCCCGTACAATCACTGGCTGGGTCCGATGATTAAAGACCGACTGGACCTTAAAACTCAGCATTTGATTCACCATCAAACGCAAATCAGCAAGTCTCAAGCCTTCCTGGAACAAGCTAAGGCGCGTGATATCCCGACGCCGACTCAACGCCAGATTCTAATGCAAGGCTATTTATTCATTCATCCGGATAAGACTGTAGATTACCCTCACCAACAAACGCCTAACGCGCAAGCCTGTTGGTTTAGTCGAAAGGACGTTGACCATTACCTGAACAACGACGAACGCTATCTGATATTAAGAAAGCCCTATTGGCTTAGCCCCTACCACTGCAAAGAGCACAACATCAGCCTGGACAGAGAAACATTAAAGGAAACATTGGACAGCCTCATTGAGCAATGGCACCGCCCAATTCTTGTATCTATCATCTCTTCGGAACAACACGCCGACCAAACAGCGTCATTTTATCAGGAAAGCAATCGCTGCTTTATCGTTCCCGATAACTGGGCTGGTATGGACTCCCCTAAATAACCCAACCACCCGTGTAATCCCCCCGTATGCAAGCACAGCACACGGACACGGCCTTTCGAACGATCAAACACCCCTTGTTCAATCGCGCACTTGGTGAAATACATAAGTTTCAACGTATACACAGGATCAAGCAGAATCCCGGTTTCTTTCAGGAAGCCATGACCAAACTGAATCAATTCAGGAGACAAGCGCCCATAACCGGGCACATCTGAAAGAGCATGTAAACGGTAATCAGAAACATCTATTTCACCTACAAACCGAGCAACATCCGCCCTCAACCAGCCTTTCCGTGAATCAATTGAACGCTCACCAAACATGGATAGGCCATGCACAACGGGCGCTTTGGGATATTCACCAAAGCCTCGTACCACTCCTGCCAAGGTCGCACCTGTGCCACACGCCATCACCACATGATCAAAAGGCACTGATTGCTGGGCGATAACATCAGCAATCACTTCTGCGCCCTGCACCCCTTGGTGATTACTTCCCCCTTCCGGAATCATAAAAAAATCACCAACGTGGCTTCGGTAATAATCCAGCCGGTCAGTCTCATACTTACGGCGATAATTCTCCCGATCCACAAAAATCAACTCCGTCCCCAGCTTGTTGACGGCTTCCAGCATGGGATTAGACGTCGCGGTCAGTTCTTCACCACGAATCACCGCCACAGATTTCAAATCCGCGCGTTTACACGCTTGGGAAAAGGAGTATATGTGATTTGAGAAAGCCCCGCCGAAGCTCAGCAAAGTACCATGCCCCTGATCTTGCGCGTGCTGAACATTCTTAGCCAGCTTGAACCACTTATTGCCTGAGATATGCTGATCCGTTTCATCCAGGCGCAACATATAGAGCTCCACATGCGTTTTCCACAACCAACGGGGAAACACCTGTTGAATCGGCACACGATCTGCCAGCGCAATAGGATCAAGCGTTAAATGAGACATAGATTAAAAGAAACATAGGTAGTTTTCGTATCCCTAACTCTCAACAGAGTCACTGGGTCAATCATGATGAGACGACAAGAATGCTATAAATACACGAAATAAAAAAAGCCTCTGGTCACAAAATTGTAACCAGAGGCTTGAGGCCTGAAAACCATTTTATTGAAGAGCAGGCATCCTAAACGCACCTGATAACAGCTGCCACCCTAGAAGATCGTATGAAAACATCATGAACACAAATTAGGCTCGTTTGGTTTCCATCGCGATAATGGTAGGTACGTCGTTTTCTTTCTCTTCCTGCTCACGCATTTTTTTGTTCATGGAATTACAAATGCGCTTCAACTGTACTAATTGCTGTGTAAGCAAATAATTCTCTGCTTTAGTCTGAATCAATTCCATTTGCTCTGAGTTGCCTTCGCCCATCGAAAGATCGGCAAAGTTTCCCACTGCGCGCAGGTCATCCAAGTGCTCCTTGATTACTTCCGCGTCGTCAATATCCAGCATACGAGCAATCAAGGCGACTGCATTATTGAGCTGCTCTTCGCGCTTCAGATAACGGACTTTCAATTGCTCAAATTTCTGAGCAAACATACGCTTATGTTCACTGTACTGAATCTGGTCGTGGCGGCGTGCACGCTCCAGTTGCTCAACCTTGTCCTTACATTCATTAGTCAGTGTTTCAATGCGGAAGCGTTGACTCTTAATAATTTCTGCCAGCTTATCGCGGCGGCGTTTGGACTCTTCCGACTCCATCATGTTAGCTTGAACACTGGCTACATCAATGCAACTGATAGCGGCATTCTGACTGGCCGCCAACTGGTCATTAATGTTTAATTCGTTTTGCAGAATAGCCTGTTTGAGTATCTGAAAGTGATTCATACCAGGCTGAATGGAAGGATCCCACAGCTCTTCCCGCAATTCAGGTTGCGGGCAACGAGTTCGGCAAACCAGATGAATCGGGCCCGCCCCCAAATCAGGCCCCTGCCCTGCCATTCCCATCAATCGACGAAGCGGCAAGCTCCACGAGCGATCTGCATACCCGTGCTCGTCAAAATCAATACAGAAAAAAACCACGCCTGTGATGGTTAGATCGGGTAAAACGGTCAAGAAGCAACCTTTAACACACTCATCCGCATACTCAGGCAAGCAAGTTACATGATCCAGCACGCCCTCAAATTCTGAGTAAAGCATTTGTTCAACAACGTCCGCTCCTTTGAACAACAGGACGGCTTCAACCGTTGGTAGTGTATCGTTTGCGGATTTCATAGGATGACCTCAACCTTTATTTAGCTATATGAGGCTAAGTTTAGTGCTTTACAAAAAAGGAACTGTGACTTAGTTAGCAGGGAAAACTAAGCTCACGGGAAAACACTAATGGTTACAAAAGCGCATCCTTTGTAACCATCCTTTCGGAACCAAATCCGCGTCACACAATCAGTGCAAATGCACAGCAAACAGAAGCTACTAAATCTCTGCAGCCAAGCGAGAACCTTGGTTAATGGCACGTTTGGCATCAAGCTCCGCCGCAACATCCGCCCCGCCAATTAAGTGTACCTTTAGACCTGCCTTTTCCAGATCCGCCTGCAACTCTCGCAGAGGTTCTTGCCCGGCACACAGAATCACATTATCCACTTCCAAAATTCGAGATTCGCCGTTTACCAACAAATGCAGCCCTTGATCGTCGATCTTTTGATATTCAGCGCCATTTATCATATGCACGCCTTTTTTCTTCAACCCGGTTCTATGTACCCAACCAGACGTTTTACCCAAATTCTGACCCACTTTACTGGCCTTACGCTGTATTAAATAAACCTCTCGCTCGGACGGCGATACCTCTGCAGGAATCACTCCGCCACGTGAAGCCACAGAGAGGTCCACCCCCCACTCCTTCATAAAGAGATCAATATCCAGACTGGGTCGCTCTTCGCCATGCGTTAGAAACTCCGCAGTATCAAAGCCAATACCGCCAGCCCCGATGATGGCGACTTTCTGGCCGATCGGTTTTCTTTCCAACAAGGTATCCAGATAACTCACCACTTTAGGATGATCAATCCCCTCAATGGCGGGTATCCTGGGGCTAATACCCGTTGCTAACACCACCTG
>JBFHTA010000032.1:0-22361 GCA_041590855.1 Pseudomonadales bacterium | reverse complement strand
CAGCCCAGGGGATTCAATGCCGAATAACTGAATGAGATGATCCCGACCGTGCGTTTCCGGTCCTTCGATACGAAAGTCCTGCGCGGCTTCGCCTGGCCCGCTTAATTTGGGGCGAATACCCGCATAACCGGGTTGCAATTTTTCGGGCTCCAGTGTGGGGAAGTAACGTTGAATCGCGGATACCCAGTGGGCTTTGATGTTGGCGAGTTCCTCTGCCGAAGGCATTTGATAATCAATGTGAGATTGATAATGGGTATCCGGGCCAAATTTCACTTGGCCTGCCATATCCAGGGTTGCGTGAATCCCTAAGCCGACGGTGTTTCTTTCCGGCACCGGATAAATTAAATGTTTGAATAAATGAGTGCCAGGGTAACTGAAGTACAGGCCACGACAAAAGTGCAGTTTAGGTGCATCTTCCATGTAATAGCTGGCCAGCGTGTTGGCGTGAAGGCCTGCAGCATTGATCAACCAACGGCAAGCCAGTGTGAGTTGCTCGCCCTGGTTGTTGATGGTCACTCGCCAACCCGGATGTGTGGCTTCTATTTCAATGACTTCGGCTTTGTAGACGATGGCGTTACCAGCATCTTCTATGTCACCCACTATGGAAAGCATCAGTTGATGAGCGTCGACAATACCTGTCGATGGTGAAAAAAGGGCGGCTGTTGCTTTGATTCGGGATTCCAATGTATGAAAACGGGATTCAGAGATCAGTTGAAGATCGTCTACCCCGTTGTTCTGTGCTTTTTGTTGAATTATGTCTAATTGATCTTCTTCGCAAGGCGCTGTTGCAACAATCAATTTGCCCAAGGCCGAATGAGCGATATGCCTTTCCTGACAATATTGATACAGCTGTTGTTTGCCTTGAACACAGAGTCGAGCCTTCAAAGAGCCTTGCGGATAATAGATGCCTGCGTGTATGACTTCGCTGTTTCGGCTACTGGTTTCTTCCCCGAAACGCGCCTGCTTTTCAACCACCAAACATTGCTTTCCGGCATCGGATAATGCCTTTGCAATGGCCAACCCGACGACGCCCGCGCCAATCACCAGATAATCGGTTTGATACTCTGCTTGGCTCCCTGTGGGGGTGTTTGCTGCTTGGCTGTTTTTCGTTGTTTGATTGGCCGACGTGGGCTGATTGGCGGAGTTCGGCATGCTTACCCTTCCGTAGGTATGTCCTGTAAATCCTCGTCAGACAGTAAGCGCTTATCGGATACCGGTTTTGATTTCGGTTCTTGAATGTAAGGCAGTATTCGCTTACACGCCAGATCACTGGTTTCGTCGTATTCGGTCAGGGCTTGAGGTTCACCGTCCTGCATGATCACCAGCGTGCATTCGCCTTTGACGTTGGTGTCGATGAAATATTGCAGTGAAAGCCGGTTCATTTTGGCTTCAAGCTGATCCCGGTACTCACGGGAGTGCTCTTTTAAATTAAGCACTTCCGGTTTTTCAGTGAGTACGTAAAGGCAGGCGGCCACGACCAGGAAGATGGTGATCCGGCCAAACCGATAATTCTGAAGTCTGTCGTTATTCTTCATGTTCACTCGGGACAATTTTATACAAGCTGCTGGCTTTGGTATTGGATACGAATTCCGCGCTGTATTGATTCAGCCAGTCTTTCATTCTGACGTTTTGATCCCGGGTGAGTTCCAAAAGTACAGCTTTGCCTTTGGCTTCGAGTAACGTCAGATCGACCAAACGATGGCCTACGCCTCGATCACGGGTCACCTGACGTACCACAAGATTGTTGATCTTCATCTGACCGGTTTGTTCTTCTACCGTCATGGCGCCAATGATACGGTCATTGAAGAATGCACAGGCAATCCAGCGTTGATCGGGCTGATTGTGGCTGGCAAGCAATTGCTGAGTGAGGTCTTCATTATTGTCGATGACCTGATCACTAATAATCAGTTCTTTCAGTTCGCCGAAGGTCTTGGTAAGGTCGATTTGATCCTGGCCTTCAGGCGAGGTCACTTTTCGTAAAATAACAGGCACGTAAAAGCTCTCTTGAGTGTTTACTGTAAGCTTAGCCGATCTGCCCTGGGAAGGAGAAGTGAAAACTTGTTCCTGGGCGTAACCGCCCGCCGCGACGCTTGTCATACTCATCGCAGTTATAAATGCAGACCTGCCAGAAAGCCGTTATAATAATCGCCCATTTGAATAATAGCGATTGTTTATTTTGATTCCCGCCGGAATCCCTTTTGGAGGCAAGCATGTCGGAACGTCAGGCCACAGTTGAACGCAATACCTTGGAAACCCAGATTAAGATCTCTATCGATCTTGATGGAACAGGCAAAGCCAGTTTTGATACCGGGGTTCCTTTCCTAGATCACATGATGGATCAGATTGCCCGTCATGGCCTGATTGATATGGACATTGTTGCGAAAGGGGATCTTCACATTGATGCGCACCACACAGTGGAAGACATAGGCATTACTTTGGGTCAGGCGTTTGCCAAAGCCATTGGCGATAAGAAAGGCATTACCCGTTATGGCCATGCCTATGTGCCGTTGGATGAAGCGCTTTCTCGCGTGGTAATCGACTTCTCTGGTCGTCCTGGTTTGGAAATGCACGTTGATTTTACCCGTGCGTCGGTGGGTGGCTTTGATGTGGACTTGTTCTCTGAGTTCTTCCACGGTTTTGTAAACCATGCACATGTGACTTTACATATTGATAACCTGCGTGGAAAAAATACTCACCACCAGGCAGAAACCATTTTTAAAGCCTTTGGCCGAGCGTTACGTATGGCATTGTCTGTGGATGAGCGTATGGCGGGCATTATGCCGTCAACCAAAGGTTGCCTGTAAATTTCAGCTCCGTTGAAATTGCGGTGTTTGAAACGTTCATGTGAGGATCAACCATCTTGATCCGTTCAAAAATGTGGTAGAGAGACTTATTCATGTCGACCATTGCGATAATTGATTATGGTATGGGCAATCTTCACTCGGTGGCGAGTGCCTTTGAACATGTATGTGATAGCAAGGTTATTGTGACCTCTGATGTATCGGAAATTGAAGCGGCCGATCGCGTCGTATTTCCGGGCGTAGGTGCTATTCGGGATTGTATGGCTGAAATTCGTCGTTTGGGAATGGACGAAGTAGTAAAGAAAGCCGTTGCTGAGAAACCGGTATTGGCCATTTGTGTGGGCATGCAAGCGTTAATGGAGCACAGCGAAGAAAACGGCGGTGTGGATTGCATTGGCTTGTTGCCTGGTAAGGTGCGTTTCTTTGGAAACGATTTGCACGATGAAGCCGGTGAAAAACTGAAAGTGCCTCACATGGGCTGGAATCAGGTGAAGCAAATTGATCATCCGTTATGGCAAGGCATAGAAGATAACAGTCGTTTCTACTTTGTACACAGCTTTTATGTGAAAGCTGGTCGCCCTGAAGAAGTAAAGGCGACGTGTCATTACGGATTGGATTTTGATGTGGCTATTTCTCACGGCAATTTGTTTGCTGTGCAGTTCCACCCGGAGAAGAGCCATACGGCAGGTTTGCAGTTGTTGAAGAACTTTGCTTCCTGGGATGGGAAGGCATAACGCCCAGAATTTATTCATTACGAAAGAGCTGAAGCGCTTACTCAGACTCGCTATAAATACATCCCTGTACGCTCGACTGACGCATCCCTGCGTCAGACGGTCTGATTAAAGCGCTTCAACACTTTCTTGGTTGAGTCCGAGCTTCGGTCGAATGAAAGGGGCTTTTACAATGATTTTGAAGCAGCAACATGGATGTTGCGATCTCCTCGTCCAGCACATGGATGTGCTGTCGAGGAGGCGAAAAATCATTGAAAGAGCACCTTGAGTGGTCGCTTGGGATATAACAGCAGATTTATGTGATCAGATCACAAAAGAGGAAATTCTAATGGCATTGGCCAAACGCATTATTCCTTGTTTAGACGTAGATAACGGGCGCGTTGTAAAAGGCGTTCAGTTTGTGGATATCCGCGATGCGGGTGATCCGGTTGAAGTCGCCAAACGCTATAACGAGCAAGGTGCCGATGAAATCACCTTCCTGGATATTACGGCAACGCACGAAGGCCGAGAAACCACGGTGCATACCGTTGAAGCCATTGCCAGTGAAGTGTTTATTCCCCTGACAGTAGGTGGCGGTATTCGTGAACTATCAGACATTCGAACCATGTTGAATGCCGGTGCGGATAAAGTCAGCATTAACAGTGCAGCGGTGAAGCGCCCGGAGTTTGTTCGCGAAGCAGCAGAGCGTTTTGGCTCTCAGTGCATTGTGGTTGCGATTGACTGTAAAAAAGTCGGTGATAATAAGTGGGAAATCTTTACCCACGGTGGTCGTAAGCCTACAGGCATTGATGCCATCGAGTGGGCAAAGCGTATGGCGGAATACGGTGCGGGTGAAATCCTGCTAACCAGTATGGATCAGGACGGCGTGAAGCAAGGCTTTGACCTGGGCGTAACGCGAGCCATCAGCGATGCGGTATCTATTCCTGTGATTGCTTCTGGCGGTGTAGGGAATCTTCAACACCTGGTTGATGGCGTGGTTGAAGGTAAGGCCGACGCCGTTTTGGCAGCGAGTATCTTCCACTTTGGTGAGTATTCTGTGCCGGAAGCCAAAGAGTACATGGCCAAGCAGGGTGTTGAAGTTCGCTTATAAGTGCTCGTCTATAGGTACTTGTCTCTGAAAGGCTACTTACGACCAGCTCTTTAGTGACTGGCATTGTCTTTCATCGAAAGCTCAACACGTGGTGTTGGGCTTTCTTTCGTTTTACGGCGGCTTTCTCTGGCCAGCGTCTTTTTCTCGATCAGAGATGATAACGGAAGTTGCTGAAAGCCTCGTTCGTTAAGTCGGGGTAAAACCTCTTCCAGGTAATCCAGCGTTTCCGGATACGGATGGCCTATCATCAGGCAATTGCCTTTCTTATCGGCGATGCTTAGACACTTCTCATATTGCTTGTGGATAAATGCTCTGGTGCGTACATGATCCAGAAAAATATCCCGGGATACGGTAGGCACTTCATACATAACGGCCACTTGCTGAGCGACGCTTTTAGGGTTGGTTTTACTGTCGACGAACAGAAGTTCTTTCTGTTTCAGAACTTTCATGGTCCAGTTCATCTGTAAATGTTTGGTAGTTAGCAAGCTGCCCATGTGATTGTTGATTCCCATCAGATGAGGAATTGCATCAATGTTTTTGATCAGCTGGCGTTGATATTCTCCGGCGTCCATCTTACTGGTTAAAGCGCCTTGGCCGAGCGGCATGTCTCTCAGGTTTTCCATTGGCGCGTGCAGCAGCAGTTCTTTGCCTTGCTGATGTGCTTTTTGTGCCAGAGATTTCGAATAGGGGCGATTAGGCAAAATGGCCAGAGTAACCGGCCCGTCCAGAAAAACTGTGCGTAAGCCTCGGCTTTCATTGTTGCCGATATCATCAATGATGATGGTGACTCTCGGGGTGGTAGGTGTGGCCGAAAAGGCCGACGCCGAGTGAAGGCTCAGTGATAGCGCCAAACAGAAAAGCCCTGTAATAAACAGGGCTTTATAGTAAACAAGATATAGCATAAGACGTGCTTGAGAGGCGATTACTGATTCGCAGAAAGGATGTTAAAGCCTTTCAAAACATTCAGTGCCTCGGACAGCTGATAATCGCGTTCGGCCAGTTGTTCGGTGATTTCTTCTTTCTTACCGTCGCCGTTTTCGTTCTCTAGATGGCCGGCCAAGTCGGCTTCTTTGTATTGAACCTGTGGTCGAATGGTTTCTACTTTTGCTCGCTCGATGTTGATATCAGGCTTGATGCCCTGCGCCTGAATTGAACGACCATTTGGCGTGTAGTAACGTGCGGTGGTCAACTTGATGCCGTTTTCAGCGTCCACTGGAATCACGGTTTGAACTGAGCCTTTACCGAAGCTTTGAGTGCCCATGATGATGGCTCGGCGATGATCCTGCAGGGCTCCGGCAACAATTTCAGACGCCGATGCAGAACCACCGTTGATTAAAACAACGATAGGAGCGCCATTGATCAGATCTTTTGGTGTCGCATGGAACTGGGACTTAGAGCTTCCGATGCGTCCTTCGGTGTAGACCACCAAGCCGTTTGTTAGGAAGGTATCTACCACATCGACTGCTGCTTGTAGTACGCCGCCCGGATTGTTTCTTAAATCCAGTACCAGGCCTTTCAGTTCCTGGTCGTCTTTTTGCAATTTGCCAATGGCTTTGTTGAGATCTTCACCGGTTTGTACCTGGAATTGGGAAATACGAACATAACCATAACCTTCGTCTAACCAACGATGACGAACACTGGTAACCTTGATGACATCACGGGTCAGGGTGAACTCCAGGGGTTGCTCTTCACCTTCGCGTAACACGGTCAAAACAATGTCTGAACCTGGCTCGCCACGCATCACATTGATGGCGTCGTCCAGTGTCATGCCTTTCACGGGTTTATCGTCCAGCTTCATGATCAGGTCGCCGGCTTTTAAGCCTGCACGGGAGGCTGGCGTCTCATCGATAGGGGTCACGACACGAACAAACCCGTTGTCCATTTGCACTTCAATGCCTAAGCCGCCAAATTCGCCGGAGGTATTAATCTGTAATTCTTCGAACACTTTTGAGTCGAGGTAGGCCGAGTGAGGGTCCAGCCCGGAAAGCATGCCGCGAATTGCATTTTGAAGCAGGGTTTTATCGTCCACATCTTCAACGTAAGAGGTGCGAATGCTGTTAAAAATTTCGGCAAATAAACGCAGATCTTTCAGCGGCAGTCGGGCATCTTCAGGAATGCCACTGTTAATGGTATTAGGATCGGTGTCAGATACATCGGATTCCACATCGCCTTCGGGCAATGCTTCGGCTTCATCTGCGGCCATGATGTAAGGCGCTATTTCCGAATCGGGCAGAACAGGGAGTGTGTTGGTTTGAGAAGGATCTGCACCGGCTGAGTTCACGTTCATCAACAAGGCTGTTGAGAATAAAAATGCCAAGCTGCTTTTAGCAGTCAAGTTCATTTATACACCTACAATTCGGAAAATTAATAAATAAGGCCACATCAGAAGGCCAAAAAATGGGTTTTAATGGGCTGAACGTGGAGTATTAAGTCTCCGCGAACGCCTGTTTTTATAGATATAACTGATTAATGCTATACCGTTATGGACGGCCTGTACACCATCTTTTCGGGTTGATTGGCGTCCCTTGTTTTCGTATTTCGAAATATATCCCTTCGATGTCTGAATCGGAGGTATTGCCTGTATAGGCTATGACATCGCCACGGTTAATCCATTCCCCTGGTTCGCGAATAACGGATTCAGCCTGCCCGTATAAACTCATATAGCCTTCGCCGTGATCAATAATAGTCAATAAACCGAAACCGCTAAACCAATCCGAGAAAACTACGCGCCCGCTGTGAATTGCCTTAACCGGACGTCCGGACGGAGCGCCAATCAAGATGCCGTTGGATTTGAGTTTACCGCCAGCCAGTGCACTACCAAAAGAGCGCATGATGCGGCCAGACGCTGGCCAGGGCATTTTCCCCTTATCGGCTTTAAAAGGTCGGCTACCGCCCAACGCATTAATGTCTTCCAGTGCTTTTTTCATGTCTGCCAGCAGTTTGTTCAGTCTGGCTTGATCTTGTTGTTTCTGCTTCAGGCGTTTGGATTCGGTGGTGACGGATTGACGCAACTTATTCAGCTGCTGTTGTTGTGTTTTCTTGGCTGCAGCCAGTTGATCCTGTTCGGCTTGCTGGTTTTTCTTTAACTCCTGCAGTGTTATTAGTTCTGCAGTGAGTTGTTGTTCGTTTTGTTTGAAGGTGTTGAGGGTATCCAGATGGGCTTGGATTTTCTCAAGCTGCGCTTGTTGAATGTGTTGGTGATACTTTAACAGTCGCGAGAATTTTTCAGGTGACTCCTGGCTGAGCAGCAGCTTTAACTGGTTGTTGTCCTGATGCTTGTAGATGGCGATTAGTAGCTGCTGTATTTCTTTTTTGCTGCGATTGAGCTGAAGCTTAATTTTGCGATTTTGTTCCCGTAATTGCGCCAGTTTCGCTTGGGTATCGGACAGTCGCAGGCGCGTTTTCTGTAATTGTTTTCTGGCCGCACTGACTTTTTTACTGGTGGCTTGCAGGGCTTTATTTTGCTTGTTTTGCTCGACTTTCAAGGCGCTGAGTTTTTTCTTTAGTCGGGCTATGTCTGATTTTTGCTGTGACAGATTCTTTTCTACTTCTGAAATGCTTTCTGCAACGACAGGTGAGCTAGGCACCAGTAGCAAAAGAAACAGCAGTAAAAATGCAGGAATAAAAACAGGCATTGAATTAAATCAGTCAGTTAAGGCGGGTTTGATTTTATGGGATGTAAAAGAAATAAAAAAGCGGCTGTCGTGAGAGAGCCGCTTTTTTGTGAGGAAATGCGGTGTTGGCATTTCCTTTTCGTTTGAAAATTACTTTTTGATCAAGGAGTGACCGGTCATTTCTTCCGGGGGTTGTTGTCCCATCAGATCCAACAGACTTGGAGCAATATCGCACAGTGCACCGTCAGTTTTCAGTTCCACCGAATCGTTACTGCCAACATAGACTAAAGGCACCGGGCCTGTGGTATGTTGGGTATGAGGCTGACCGCTGTCGTAGTCCAGCATTTGTTCGCAGTTGCCGTGGTCTGCCGTGATCAGGCAATGACCACCGGCTTCTTTGATGGCGTCAGTAACACGGCCCAAGCTTTCGTCGAGTGCTTCCACAGCTTTAATGGCAGCATCAAACTTACCGGTATGACCTACCATGTCACCGTTAGCATAGTTACAAACGACTAAGTCATATTTGCCACTCTTGATGGCATCCACTAACTTGTCGGTCACTTCCGGTGCACTCATTTCCGGTTGCAGATCGTATGTGGCGACGTCTGGAGATTGAATCAAAATACGGGTTTCGCCATCGAACTCGGCTTCCTGTCCGCCAGAGAAGAAGAAGGTGACGTGGGCGTATTTTTCCGTTTCGGCAATGCGCAATTGGGTCATGCCTTGACTGGCCACAAACTCACCCAGAGAATTTTTCAACTCAGACGGTGGATAAGCGCAGTTGGCTTTGATGTCTGCTGCAAACTCAGTCAGCATCACGAAGTCTGCCAATGCCGGACGCTTGCTGCGCTCGAATCCTTTAAAGTCTTCGTCCACAAAGGCGCGAGTCAGTTCACGTGCACGGTCGGCTCGGAAATTCATAAAGATGATGGCGTCGCCATCGTTTACAGTCGCGGCACTTTGGCCGTCGGCTGCGCAAACGGTGGTTTTCACAAACTCGTCGTCTTCACCACGCTCATAGGCGGCGGCCAACCCTTCCACTCCGTTTGCAGCGGTAAATTCTGAAACGCCTTCGGTCAGCATCTTATAGGCAGACTCAATGCGCTCCCAACGGTTGTCGCGATCCATTGCGTAGTAGCGGCCGATCAAAGTGGCTACGCGGCCTTTACCTGTTTTGGCAAGCACTTCGTCCATGGCTTTGATGGAAGGCTCGGCGCTGCGTGGTGGCATGTCCCGGCCATCAAGAAATGCGTGAACGTAAATTTCGGATGCACCGCGTTGGTCCGCCAATTCAACCATGGCTTTGATGTGATCTTCGTGGCTGTGGATACCGCCGGGAGATAACAAACCGAAAATGTGTACTGCGCCATTGTTGGCTTTGGCTTTATCGACGGCTTGGCAAAGTACTTGGTTATCAAAAAAGGCTTTGTCTTCGATGGCTTTGGTGATGAGGGTAAAGTTTTGATAAACAATGCGTCCTGCACCCAGATTCATGTGGCCAACTTCGGAGTTGCCCATCTGGCCTTCCGGAAGACCTACGGCCATGCCTGATGTGCTGATCAGGGTGTTAGGTTGTTCCTCGATCAGGCGATCCCAAACCGGTGTGTTGGCGTTCAGAATTGCGTTTTGATCTTTGTCCGTACGGTGGCCGAAGCCATCAAGAATAATCAGTGCAGTAGTTTGTTTAGTCATGCTGTCTCTGGCTGGTTTATCAGCGATTAAAAAAGGCCCAATTTTACGCAAAATTGGCTTCTCTGTCATCTGATCTTACCGGGCGTTGGTCAGCTGGGGAATGTTGAAAAATGTTGTCCTTGATTTTCAAATAGCATGAGAGCCTGTATCATTACGCGCCACACGATATTGATGGTGAGTTTATTTCATGGAACAGTTTTTCGAGTTTGCTGCTAACAATGCCATGTTGGTAGGTGCCTGGGTGGTTTTGCTTGTCTTGTTTATCATCTCTGAGACGCGTAAAGGCGGTAAAACCTTGACGGCACAACAAGTGATCATGCGGATGAATAAAGAAGACGCAGTGGTTTTGGATGTGCGTGAGAAAGCCGACTATAAGAAAGGGCACATTATTAATGCCGTTCACATTCCTTATGCGTCTCTTGAGTCTCGCGTTGGCGAGTTGGAAGCCCATAAAAACAAGCCTGTGATTGTGGTTTGTAAAATGGGACAGACGTCAAACGCAGCGGGCTCGGTTTTGCGTAAACACGGTTTTACAGACGTAACACGTCTTTCTGGCGGTATGGCTGAGTGGACTAGCCTGAATTTACCTGTAGAGTAAACGCAAGCGGTGTGTTGCCTAATGGTGACAGACCTTGCAATGAACGACTTAATTTGAGGTGTATTTATGGCTGATATTATCATTTACAGTAGTAACTTCTGCCCCTACTGCATTCGGGCAAAGCAACTTCTGACATCCAAGTCTGCAGATTTTGATGAGATTGTTGTGGACGGTCAGCCGGAGTTGCGCCGTGAAATGATGATTAAAAGCAATCAGCGTACTGTGCCTCAAATCTGGATTGGTGATACACATGTCGGTGGCTGTGACGATCTTTTTGCGTTGGAGCGTGCCGGCAAGCTGGATGACTTATTAGTCACAGCTTAATGATCGGTTAAAATCAGTGACCGGACGTTCGGTTCGATTCTGAAGAAGGCGAACGGCTGCACTTTGCAGGTTCGCCTTCTGTCCATCTGATTCCTGCCTTTGGGGATAAAACTTCTGTTTTCAACGGTTGTTTTTGCAAGATTCGTTGTGTAGTGTAAAGGCACTTTTCCCTTCTGTGCTGTCTTTAGGTATGTCTCATGCCGGACACCACGATCTTAGTTCGAGCACTGTCTGACGAGCTCCGATAAGCATCTCCGGTAACGGCACAGAATAATAATAAAATACAGGTATCGTTATGGCTGAAGAAAATCAGGCTGCTCAAAACAATGAGCAACAAAACGCAGGCTTTGCACTACAAAAACTTTATTTGAAAGATTTCTCGTTTGAATCTCCACGCTCTCCGCAAGTTTTCCAGAGTCAATGGAAGCCTCAGGTTCACATGGACCTGAATACAGGTAATGCCAAGATTGGTGAAGACTTGTATGAAGTGGTGCTGACCATCACTTTGACTGCAAAACAAGACGATGAAGTGGCCTTGTTGGTTGAAATCAAGCAAGCCGGTATCTTTGCAATCCAGGGACTGGAAGGTCCTCGTTTGGCACATGCCTTGGGTGCGTTCTGTCCAAATATCCTTTTCCCATACGCGCGTGAAGCGATTGACAGCATGGTAACTAAAGGTGGTTTACCACCGTTTATGCTGGCACCGGTTAACTTTGATGCTATCTTTGCTGAAGCTATGCAGCGTAAGCAACAAGAAGCAGCGGGTGAAACGGCAGAAGCTACTCACTAAGCATCATTGATGTGTTACTAAGCTCGGGTTCATTTGCCTGAGTTCTGTATACATCTAAAGAGCAGCCCCGATCCATGATTGGCGCTGCTTTTTTTATGCCTGGTATTTTGTGGTTTCAGGTTTGTGGATTGTTCTCTTGTAGCTTTCTTAGTCGTTGGAGTGTGTCTTTCACCGTTTGTCGGTGTGGATACAAGTAAGCCGCTTGCTCAATTGTGGAAATAGCCTGTTCTTTGTTGCCTAATGCCCAGTAGGCACTGGCCAGGTTCGAGTAAATGCTTAATCGGGGCGTATGTGTCAGAAACTCTTCTGCCCAGGTAATGTAAGCCTGAATGTGTTTCTGATTTTGGTTCTGCACTCCCTGGTTCAATCGATAGGTCATTACATCAAAGAAAAAACGTTTCCAAATACCACTTGGGTGAATGACTTCGGTCAGGTATTCAAAGTTTTGCCGCTTGGAAGCATGGTATTGGGTCACTTTATGGGTAGCCTGCACACAGAGTAGCATCAGCGGAATTGTAATCAGTGGTATGAGCACGCCAAAACTTTGCGCAAAGAAGCGGAACCGGAATGGGCTGGATGATGGGGCTTCTGATTGATAGGTCCCGGATTTCGATGTGACCGTATGTGATAGGACAACGTTCGGTTTTCCTGTTTTCCAGAGAAGCCAGGCAGTGAGTAAACAAAAGATCAGCCAATGAGCTGAGGATTGGTAAAAGGGGTACTCTGTATTCGCATGAAACGCCATGGGAACCAATACCCCCAGTGCCGCTAACCCAGCTGCGGTGCCTAAACGTTTGATTGCCCGGATCAATAAGATGATCGCCAGAATAATCAGCAACAGCGGAGGAATAACCCCGCCTTCAACGGCCCAAAGCAGCAGCTCGTTATGAGGATGATCGAGATTCTCGATCAGGGTGTGTTGATACTTTCCGGCCTGGTATTGCTGTGCGTAATATTCCAGAAAATTTCGTTCAAAGTTTCCGTAACCCCAGCCTGACAGTGGCTTTTCCATAATCATATCCAGCGATTGTAGGTAAATGCCGGAGCGATTCGCAGTAGATGTAAAGGATTCCAGGTTTCGTCCGCCGGTTTCCATGGATTGAATGCTGAATAGGGCGATCAAAACCCCACCTGCTAAGGAAATGAACCAAAGCCCAACCCACCTTGAAGAGAAAGGCTGCTGGTTGTTTTGTCTAATGGTGTCTTTAACAATAAACAGAAGTTGGGGAAGTAAAAAGGCGACTCCCAGGGCAGCACCATAAATGCCTGCTCGTGATCCTAATAATGGCAGTGACATACCGCTGATGATTGCACAGGTGACGAGTACTGCCTTATGGGTTGGTGTATTAAGGCCATTGCCAGGATTGATCAGTAAGTACAAGCTGCAAACCAGGGTAGTTGCGATGAAGCTGGCACTTACATTCGGTTGTTGAAAGGAGCCGAATGGTCGCCCGTAATCGGTTTTGTAAACTCCCAGTTTGGCAATCTCCGGCAGATATTGTTGGGTTAGGCAGATCAATCCTTCTATCAATCCTGCGACCACCAGAAGAAACAACATCTGTTGCCAGCTTTGTTGAGATTGAAAACTCTGAAAGAAGAGTACAGTCAATGTCAGTCCGGCCAATATGCCGAGAATGCGAGTGCCAGCCAACGACGTCTTGGTAATTTCCTGAAAGAAGACCGGTAAGGTAATGGACAGCATGATCAAGCCGACCAATTTTAATGTCGGGTCTGAAAACCAGCGTTGCTGTTTGGATAAATGAAATAACGCGGCGGACATGATCAGGCTGATTATGCCCCAGGTGATGGCGTTGTAGGGCATTTCCAGTCCCGTGCCACCTGTGTTGGGAATGTTAATGTGAATGCCGAGGAGTAAACAAAAAACCAGTAGGTATTTCACCAAACGAGCATCTTCATAGGGTGTTGCATCCATGCGTTTTTTCCTCGTGAACATAACCTTGGGGCGACAGTCATTTTGAAGGTTGAGCTATTGTTGAAAAGCTCTGGCGAATTACAGCGCCTCCGCTCCGTCGAAATCCAATTGTCGCCACGCTTCGTAAATCATAATGGCGGCGCTGTTAGACAGGTTAAGGCTGCGGCTGTCTTTCAGCATTGGAATGCGCAGTCTTTGCTCTTCAGGCAAGGACTCGATGAATTCAATCGGTAAGCCTCGCGATTCCGGGCCAAAAATAAGGGCATCGCCAGGTTGATAGTCGACCTTGGTATGGCGTGTTTTACCTTTGGTGGTGATGGCCATGACCCGATTGGGATTACAGGCTGATAAATAATCATCCAGTGAATCGTGCATCTCTACATTGGCAAGTTCATGATAATCCAAACCGGCTCGACGCAGTTTTTTGTCGTCCATAACAAAACCAAAGGGACGAATCAGATGGAGGCGAAAGCCGGTATTGGCGCATAAGCGAATAATGTTGCCGGTATTTGGCGGAATTTCTGGCTGGTAAAGGACAATATCAAGCATTTTATCAATAAATTCTTGTGGTTAGAGTTTAATCTTAGCAATAAGGTTTAAAATTGTTGCTAAACTAATACAATCGTTTGTTAATTGTATTTTACTTTCTTAGAAATTGAGAGCTTTGAAATGAAGAGCTCAGAAATCAAGAGCTCAGAAATCAAGAGCTAGAAAATACGACATCAAGAATAAGAGTCAGGAACAAGGGTTGAGAATGATACGCCTGCCGGGATTGAAAAAGAAGCAGCGGACGTCTTGGATGCAAGGCATCTCGATAGAGGCCGATGGGGTGGCGTGTGCCAAACTCTCAACCAAGAATGGATTGCATGTGCAAACAGCGACATTTCTGCCTTATGAAGATCACCAATGGCAGCCAGCCTTAAAAAGCCTGCTTGAGAAAGAGCGTATTCAGGGAGAAGTCTACATTTCCCTGTCGGAAAGCTTTTATACCCTATTACTGATTGATGCTCCGGATGTGCCTGATGCCGAATTGGCTGATGCTATCCAATGGAAGGTTAAGGATTTAATCAGTCAGCCGTTAGACTCTGTATCCATTCAATTTTTCAGACTGCCGGAGGATGCTTACCGTGGGCGAATGGAGATGGTGTATGTGGTGGTGTCTGAAAAGAGTGTCATTCAGTCGATTATCGAAGTATGCGAAGCCCGGAACATCGACATTAAAGGCATTACTATTGAAGAATTATCGCTAAGCAATCTGTTATTTGCCTCAGGAGTAACCGAGGGGGACAGCACCGGCATGGTCTCATTGGGGGTGTCTGAAGGTCAGATGCGATTAGTGGAAGGCGGAAACCTTTACTTGGCGCGTAACTTGGGCATCGGTGTTGACCGGCTTAGCGGTTTACACGAAGACGAATTGTCCGAGTACGATTTAGCGCAGTGCGATGAGTTGATGTTTGATATAAAACGTTCACTGGATTATTACGAGAGCCAATTAGGTAAAGGTCTGGTTAATCGGGTCATTATTATGCCAGCCGAAGTTAATGTGGTGCGTTTGGCCAGCGTGTTGAATGAAAAACTGGATGTAATGGTTCAGCCCTGGCATTGGCAATTGACCGAGAATATTTCTCACCAATCGCAGTCTTCTGACACATTGGATCATTGTATTTCTGCCATAGGTGCAGTGATTGGAGGCTGGCTTGAGGATTAATCAAAAAGTTAATTTTTACAGTGACGAGTTCAGACCTCCTGTCATTGCCTTGCCTGCAATCAAAATGCTGCAGTACCTGGGCATGGCCTTCGCTGTTTTACTTTTGGCGACACTCGCTTTGTATTATCCCATTCCGTCGCAAGAGGCAGAGTTGGACGATCTGCAGTTAACCTTGGCAGACAAACAAAAAGAACTGGAAGACACCAAACGCAAATATCCTAAGCTGGTAAAGAGTAAAGCGTTGGAACAACAACTGGCAGCACTGAACGAACAGAACGAAAATAAGGTGCGTCTGCTAAGGTACCTGCAATCAGATACCCTGAAAGACGCCCAAGCATTTTCCGGTATTTTTGAAGACCTGAGCCAGTACGATCATCACCAGGTTTGGCTGACGCGTATCGACTTATTGTCGGAAGGGAAATCCATGCGGTTAAAAGGGCTGGTCTCTCAACCGGATGTATTGCCAGGCTACATTAATGGTCTTAAGCAAGCGGGGTCGTTCAAGGGGCGTGCGTTTAACTTGTTTAATTTAGAGCGGGATGCCGACAACAGTGGCCATCTGCATTTTATTTTAAGTACAGAAACGGGAGCTAAGCAGAATGAAGGCTAAATGGGCTGAGCTTTCCGAAAAATTAGACGGATTAACCGCACGGGAGCGCGGTATTATTTTCGTTACCTTGTTGGTTGTGCTCTATATGGCATTTCAAATGCTGGTGTTTGATCCGTTACTGGCCAAACAGACGCAATTAAGTAACCAGGAACGGGACGTTAAAACAAAGATTGATAAGGTTCGGGTAGAGATTGCAGAAGTGATCGCCGCTTCTACGGTTGACCCTAACGCGGCTGTTCGTAAGAAAATCGAGAAGGCCGAGCAGAATGCCGCTCGCTATTCCACAGAGATTCAGTCGATTACTGACAAGTTGATCGAGCCGGGGCAGATGTCAGATGTACTGGCTTCCCTGTTGAATAAAGAGTCGGGATTGACGTTAACCTCGGTGAAAAGTATCGATGCCGTACCTGTTTCTGTAGGTGGGAATCGCTCTCCGGACTTGTACCAACATGCGTTGCGTTTGGAGATGGAAGGCCAGTATGACCAGGTTAAATCGTATTTGGCGCGTGTCGAGCAGCTGCCGGAACGGGTGTTTTGGCGTAATCTAGTATTTCAAATGAAAGATTACCCGGTAGGGCGCTTGAGTCTGGAAGTATACACCCTGAGTACCAGTAAGGATTTAATTGGTGTTTATCAATAGAAACAACAGAGTGACGCATCGATCTAAATCGATAGCCGCAGGTGTATTTAATCTATCGGCTGGCCCTTTATTCTCTGCCGTATTATGTGTGGTTCTCACCTCGGCATTGGTCGGCATGAATAGTGTCGCTTGGGCGGACCCGATGCGTCCACCCGGGTTTGGGGTGGCGTCCACCAAGAAAGCGTATCAGTCGACTAATTTTGTGCTTTCCCAGATTTTGATCTCCGAACAGAGAAAACGAGCCATTATTAATGAAAAGCTGGTGTCGGAAGGCGACCGTGTTGCAGGGGCTAAAGTGTTGAGAATCGATCCGGATAAAGTCATTCTGCGGGTGGATGGCAAACAGCGAGTGTTGGCGATCAACACGGCTAAAGGTTTAAAAATTAAGAGAGAGACCGAGTGACAGTTATGAATCAAAGGTTGAAGTATTTGTGCCCATTTGGTCTGTTGGCCGTTGCGCTTGTGTCGGGCTGTCAATCGGTGCCGAGAAAAGAGCTACCGCCGATTCCTCCGATGTCGTCGGATGTTGAGCAACAGCAGATGTCTCATCAAATGCCGGACGCGCTTGCGGATTTAATGTTGCCGGAATTAACCACGGCCGCCGATGAGGATATACGCTTTGATGTAGTCGCAAACGATACGCCAGCGAAGCAGTTTTTTATGAGTCTGGTGGATGGTACTGATAAAAACATGGTGGTGCATCCGGATGTTCGTGGCGACATTTCCATCAGCCTGAAAAACGTTACTCTTGAGGAAACCCTGAAAGCAGTTCGTGATATTTATAATTTTGATTATCTGCCAAAAGTCTACGGATATCAGATTGTACCCCGGGAAATCCAGACTAAGGTGTTCCCGATTAACTACCCGAACATTGTACGAAGTGGTCAGTCTGCCACCTTGATCAGTAGCGGTCAGGTGTCTTTTTCCAGTTCTGAAGAAAGCAGTTCTTCATCCTCTACCGCCTCCAGCAGCAGCGAAACCTTACAAAGTGCGAGGGTGGAAACCACTATTGAGGCAAATTTCTGGAAGAATTTATTGAACAGCGTCAGCATGATCATTGGCTCTCAAGATGGGCGAAAAGTGATTACTGACCCGCATACCGGCATGTTAATCGTGCGGGCGTATCCGTCTGAGTTAAGAAACGTTGAACAGATGCTGGAACGGGCCGAGTTGAGCATCAAGCGCCAGGTGATTATCGAAGCGAAGATCCTGGAAGTCAGCTTGTCCGACGGCTATCAGGCGGGTATTCAGTGGGATACCTTTGGCAATGGTTTTGGTTCCAGTATCACGGATACCTCTAATGAAGTGGTAGTGGGTTTTGACACCGGTAATCTAAGTACTCTGGTGGATTCTTCCGTGGAAGGCGTGTTTAAGTTTGGTCTGAACTTTACTGACTTCAATGCCATTATCAGCCTGATTGAATCCCAGGGGGACGTCAGTGTTTTGTCCAGCCCGCGCATTGCCACGGTGAATAACCAGAAGGCCGTGATTAAAGTAGGCTCTGATGAGTTCTTTGTGACCGATGTGTCCAGTACCACGACCAGTACATCCACCTCAACCAGCGATACACCGGACATTACCTTAACTCCGTTTTTCTCCGGGATTGCTTTGGATGTGACACCACATATTGGTCAGGATTCGGAAGTAATCTTGCACGTGCACCCAACCATTTCAAAAGTGGAGGATCAAACCAAAACCGTTACCTTGGGCGACAGCGGCGATTTAATCCTGCCCTTGGCGTTTTCGACCATTCGGGAAACAGACAGCATAGTGCGGGCCAGAAGTGGTCAGGTAATTGTGATCGGTGGTTTGATGGAAGAGCGGACGCAACAACTGGAAGCAGGCGTGCCTATGTTGAAAGACATACCAGGCTTGGGCCGACTGTTTACTCAAGAGCGGGATGTCACTGAGAAAGTGGAGCTCGTGATTTTGCTGAAACCAAAAATCGCCGAAGGCCAGGTTTGGGAAAGTGAGCTGCAACAAGTGCGTCAACGGTTCCCGGATTTTTTCCAATAAGGTTCTCGTCGCAACATTTCAAATCAATACCGACAACTTGGGTTAATGAATAGGTGATATCTTGGCTAAGCACCCGAGAGAAATAATGGATCAGCTTTGTGCGCATTTTGGCTTCTCCAAACTGCCCTTTACGCTGTCGCCTAATACGCAGTTTTTTGTCAATCTTAAAACCCACAAAGAGTGTTTTAATACCTTGGTTTTTGCATTGGGCACCGGTGAGGGTTTTGTGAAAGTTACCGGTGAAGTGGGAACCGGAAAAACCGTAATGTGTCGCAAACTGTTAAATCAGCTGTCCGGTTCCGAGTTTGTAACCGCTTACATTCCTAACCCGGCAATGCCGCCAGAAGTGCTTCGACGTGCGCTGGCGAGAGAGTTGAAAATTCCTGAAGTTGAACTCTTGGATCACTACCAATTGTTTGAAGCCATTAACGATCAACTGATCAATATTGCCAAACAAGGGAAACGCACAATTCTGGTAATTGATGAGGCGCAATCCCTGCCGGAAGACACACTGGAAGAGGTACGTTTGCTGAGTAACCTGGAAACAGAACAGCAAAAACTCATTCAAATCGTGCTGTTTGGTCAGCCAGAACTGAATGCACTACTAGGCCAAGACCGGTTTCGCCAGCTCAGGCAACGCCTGGCTTATTCCGCTGCATTGGACAAACTTAACTTTGAGGAGCTGGAACAATATGTCACCCAGCGTGTTCATGTGGCGGGTTATAACGGTACCAAGCTGTTTGAATATCCGGCTCTGAAGGCATTGCATAAAGGCACGGCGGGAATTCCCCGGGTGATCAACGTGGTCTCTCAAAAAGCCTTGTTGGTGGCGTTCAGTCAGGGAGAGAATGTGATCACAAAACAGCACATACAGAAGGCATTAACGGACACAGAAGCAGTGCCAGCTCGAAAATCTTTTTGGCAGCGTTTGTTTAAGGCCAGGGTGGCATGAGCTTAATTAATGACGTGTTAAAAGATTTGGATCAGAAGCCGGATTCGCAGGATATGTCGGTGTTAGGACTGATCCAGTCTTCTTCTGCACCAGCCAAACCCAAGCGATCATGGGGCTTTCTGATTGTAGGACTGGTTGTCATTGTACTGCTGTTATTGGGTGCTTGGGGGTACTTAACGCAATGGCGTTTTGATCGTACTCCAATGGCATTGGTGGGCGTAAGCAGTGACTCTTCAACAGCGCAATCAACATTAGAATCCCCCTCAGCGACTGGTGCAGAGAGGACGGAAGGTTCAGTAACACCTCCCGCTGTTCGGTCGGAACCTTCCGCCAAACCACAGCCCAAGATGGTTAATCGTGCGAGTGAAACAACTGAGAGTGCTGATCCTTTGATAAAGGAAAATGCTCCTGTTCACTCTGTCCGGGCTTCTGAACCCGTTAATCAAGCACGTAGCGAGTCGCTTCGTTCGAGTGTGATCAATTCACAGGAAACTCGTCCAACGGAACCTGAATCGGCTTTACAGGCTGACCAAGAGATCGTTTCCGGGAATAACGCTTCTCAGAACAAGGCTTTTCAATCCGGAGTGTCTGATTCGACAGCAACCAGTGTTCGGCCTGCTGTTTCAAAGCCAGCGCCTCGGCCGATGAATACAGACCACTCTGAACGTTCAGGGCAGAAACCTGACCAGAAGCAGCTTGTTCAACGTCGGGATATTGATGACAAGGGCTCCGATCTATCTACCATGGATAAAGAGAGAACCCTGGAGAGCACGCGGGTTTCAAAAAGTAAAACACGTGAAGTTCAGTTGTATGAGGCCGCCGTTCAGGCGTTTAAACGCGGGGATTACGACCACAGTGAACGCTTGATTGATCAATTATTGAGTGAGAAAAATCAACCGGGTTATCAGGCACTAAAAGCCCGCATTTTACTCAAGCGCTCCCCCCAGTCGTTGGTGACGTACATTGACCAAAGCAACCTGAATATTGCAGCCTCCGATGAACTTCTGGGGTTAGCGGCTAATGCGTTTCAACGCTCAGGGGATCATATCCGGGCCGTTAAAGCCTATGACCTGATGGTTCAGAGACAGCCGACCGAAGGTCGCTGGTGGTTGGCAATGGCGTTTTCTCTGGAAGCTGAAAATGTACTCGACAAAGCTTTGAAAGCGTATTCATTAGCGCTGCAGTCCGGTAATTTACCAGCAAACGCTCGTGAGTTCGCGGCAACCAAAGCAAATCAAATCACTAAACAGTTGGACGCCCAGGCCAAACAAGCCGAGGCGCAGAATTAGTATGGCGCAACCAAGAATCCGGATCGGTGATCTGTTAGTCAGTAAAGGGTTGATCAAAGAAGATCAGCTGATGACTGCGTTGGATGAACAGAAACGCAGTGGTAAAAAGATCGGTAAAGCGCTGATTGATCTCAAGTTTGTGACCGAGCAACAGATGCTTGAAGTGATGGCAGATCACTTTGGCTATCCCTATGTGGACTTAGTGAGATTCCAGCTGAAAACAGACTTAATCACCCGCTTGCCTGAAACCCAGGCCCGACGCTTTCGCGCTATTTTATTAGCGGATCAGCCGGAAGGCTTTTTGGTGGGGATGTTAGATCCGCTGGATTTGATGGCCATCGATGAATTGCAACGCCACCTAAAGCGGCCAGTGTTACCAGCGTTTGTCAAAGAACAGGATTTGATGAATTCGCTGGATCGTGCTTATCGTCGTCGTGATGAAATTGCCTCGTTGGCGACCGAGTTAGAAGATGAATTGCAATCCTCCACTGATTTCGACTTGGAAGAAATCGCCAGCAGTGGGGAAGCTTCTGAAGCACCTGTGGTGCGTATGCTGCAAAGTATCTTTGAGGATGCAGTGCAGGTACGGGCTTCGGACATCCATATCGAGCCGGACGAAGGTGTGCTCAGGGTTCGTCTTCGGATTGATGGAGAACTGCAAGAACAGGTGATGAAAGAAAAACGCATCGCCAGTGCTTTGGTGTCCCGTCTTAAGATTATGTCCGGTTTGGATATCTCAGAGAAGCGTTTGCCACAAGACGGTCGTTTTAACATCCGTATCCTGAATAAGAGCATTGATGTCCGATTATCAACCTTGCCAACGCCCTATGGCGAGAGTGTGGTGATGCGTTTATTGGATCAGTCTCAAGGAACGCTGGAGTTGTCTCAGCTGGGAATGCCGGATGATATCCGACATCGCTTTGAAACCCTGATTCATCGACCTCATGGCATGATTCTGGTGACCGGGCCGACCGGGAGTGGTAAGACCACCACCCTGTATTCGGCACTGAACTTACTGAATCGTCCGGAACAGAAAATCATTACAGCGGAAGACCCGATTGAATATCGACTACCGAGGATTACTCAGGTACAGGTCAACACCAAAGTCGGTTTGACCTTTGCTTCGGTATTGCGTACGGCCTTGCGACAAGACCCTGACATCATTTTGGTGGGGGAGATGCGGGATCAGGAAACCGCCGAGATTGGTTTGAGAGCAGCGATGACCGGTCACCTGGTCTTATCCACATTGCACACCAATGATTCCATTTCTACAGCCATGCGTCTGATTGATATGGGGTGTGATGCGTATCTGGTGGCCTCGTCATTACGTGCAGTTATTGCTCAACGGCTGATTCGAAAAGTATGTGAATATTGTGCTCAACCGGACCAGCTGACTCCTCAGGAACGGGCGTGGGTCAAGAACATCAGTGCCAAGCACGCCAATTCAGTGTTTATGAAAGGTCGGGGGTGCCATCAGTGCAATAACACAGGGTATTCCGGTCGGATTGGTGTTTATGAGTTGCTTGAAATGGACGATGCCATGCTGGATGCATTGCGCCGCAACAGCGCAGCT